>CALMVH010000277.1:5648-6307 GCA_937873165.1 uncultured Rhodospirillales bacterium | reverse complement strand
GTCCCTGGCGGAGATCATCGTCGGGCTAGGCCCCGGCTCCTACTCGGGGGTGCGGCAGGCCATCGCGGCGGCCACCGGTCTGGCGGTCGCCACCGGAGCGACGCTGTACGGCGTGCCATCCGTGCTCGGGATGGCATCGTCGGGGCGCGATACGTTCCACGCTGTCGGTGACGCGCGGCGCGGCGCGTTCGAGCAAAACTTTCGGAATCGGTTCGCAGCGAAGAGTTCGCCTCGGCCGCCTGCCATTTTTTCGGCGGTCCGCTTGCCAACTGGCCACACCCCCGCAAGCCAGTCGTCGCGGGATACTGGCCGTACGGTACCGAGTTCGATGTCAGGCCGCTGCTGAATTATCTTCATGAGGCGGGGCATACCGTTGTCCTGCCCGTGGCCGACCCGGTGGATCTGATGCTGTATTTCCGCGTCTGGACTCCCGATCACGAACTGCAGCCGGATGCCTTGGGCATCAAGGCGCCGCCGCCCTCGGCCGATGTGCTGGCGCCGGATATCGTGCTGGTACCCTCGCTGGCGTGCACCCGGCACGGCGACCGGATCGGCTACGGCGCCGGTTATTACGACGCAACCCTGCGATCGATGCGCAGCCACCGTGCCATTGTGGCGGTTGGCATCGGGTGGGCGGCGCAGGAAGTGCCCGCCATTCC
>CALMVH010000277.1:519-5638 GCA_937873165.1 uncultured Rhodospirillales bacterium | reverse complement strand
ATCACGACGAGCGGCTGGATTGGATCGTCACCGAAGAGTTCGCGGAGGCAGTGGATAACCGATGAAGCTTTTATTTCTGGGTGACATTGTCGGGAAATCCGGGCGCACGGCGGTTATCGCGCACCTGCCCGCGCTGCAGGCGGCGCTCAGCCCCGATTGCATCGTGGTAAATGGCGAAAATGCGGCGCATGGCCATGGCCTGTCGCCGACCATCGCGGAGGAACTGTTCGCGTCCGGAGTTGATTGCATTACGACCGGAAACCACGTGTGGGACAAGAAGGAACTCGTTCCGATTCTGGATACCGAACCGCGCATCCTGCGGCCGCTCAACTTTCCCGGCGGCACGCCGGGCAGGGGCGCGTCGTTGATCGAAGGCCGCAACGGCCACAAAGTCTTGGTGATCAACGCCATGGCCCGCCTTTTCATGGACCCGCTGGATGATCCGTTTGCCGCCGTCGGGCGTGAACTGCAATGGTGCCGCCTTGGTTGGGAAGTCGACGCCATCCTGCTGGACTTCCATGGCGAGGCCAGCAGCGAAAAGATGGCGATGGGGCATTTCTGCGACAGCCGCGTGACGCTGGTGGTCGGCACGCATACCCACATCCCAACCGCGGATGCGCAGATCCTGCCGGGCGGAACGGCTTACCAGACCGATGCCGGCATGTGCGGCGATTACGATAGCGTGATCGGCATGAAGAAGGAGTCATCCGTCGCCCGCATGGTCACCAAGATGCCCGGTGAACGGTTCGCCCCCGCCGAGGGCGATGCCACGGTCTGCGGCACTTTCGTCGAAACAAACGAGCACGGGCTGGCGGCGCGGATCGAAGCGGTCAGGATCGGTCCGAGACTTGCCAACACACCCTTGTTCCCGGCATAACGACGGCCTTAACAAGGAACAAGAAATGGCAGGGCATTCCCACGCAAAAAACGTGATGCACAGCAAAAATGCATCCGATGCGAAGAAGGCGAAGGTCTTCAACAAGCTGGTGCGCGAGATCATGGTTTCGGCGAAGGTCGGTATGCCCGACCCCGCGCACAACCCGCGCCTGCGGGCCGCGATCTCTGCTGCGCGCGTCAAGAACGTGCCGCGCGACCGGATCGAAAAAGCGATCAAGACCGCTCGCGAAGGGACCGATACGTCGAACTACGAGTCGATCCGTTACGAGGGCTACGGCCCGGGCGGCGTCGCGGTAATCGTCGAGGCGCTCAGCGACAACCGCAACCGAACCGCGCCCGAACTTCGCACGGCGTTCACGAAGCAGGGTGGGGCGCTGGGTGAGACCGGTTCGGTCAGCTTTATGTTCAACCGCCAGGGCGTGATCGCCTATCCGGTATCCACCGATTTCGACAGGCTGTTCGAGGCGGCGGTCGAGGCGGGGGCGGACGATGTGGAAAGCGACGACGAAACGCACATGGTGCTGACGACGCTGGAAACCTTCGGCACGGTGCGCGAGACGCTGGAAAAGGTTTTCGGGGATCCGCTGGAGGCCGAAATGCAGTGGCGGCCGGTGACCACGACGGCGGTCAAGGATGACCAGGCCGAGTCATTGGCGAAGTTGATCGACACCTTGGAAGACAATGAAGACGTCCAGCAGGTCTTTTCGAATGTCGAGCTGAGCGACGCCCAGGCGGAAAAGCTCAACGCGTGAGGGTTCTCGGCATTGATCCGGGGCTGCAGCACACCGGCTGGGGCATCATCGATGCGGAAGGCAACCGGCTGATCCATGTTGCCAACGGTGCTGTTCATTCCACGCCTTCGCTGCCGACCTCCGAACGGTTGAAGCAGTTGCATGCCGGACTGCTGGACATGATCGAGACCTACAGGCCCGACACCGCTGCGGTGGAGGAAACCTTTGTAAACAAGAACCCGGTCTCGACCCTTAAGCTCGGGCTGGCACGCGGCATTGCCCTGCTGGTGCCGGCCCTAGTGGGGTTGGAGGTCGGCGAGTACCCGGCGAACCTGGTCAAAAAATCGGTGGTTGGCGTCGGGCATGCGACCAAGGAACAGATCGAGATGATGGTGAACCGCCTGCTGCCGGGCGCTCACTTCCAGTCGTCGGATGCAGCGGACGCCCTCGCCATCGCGATCTGCCACGCTCATCACTCGGCCACGCGCCGCCTGGTCGGCGGCAAGATGGCGGGGGCGGCGCGATGATCCGGCAGGCATTGGCTTCGCCCCGGCCTTTGTCCGCGTGGATAGACAGGCTCTCATGATTGCCAAGCTTACCGGTGCGGTCGACAGCCTCGGCTCGGATTGGATTGTAGTGGACGTGCAAGGAGTAGGCTACCTCGCCAGCTGTTCGCGCCGCACCTTGTCGGGACTGACGCCGGGCCAGCCCGTTCGGTTGTTGACCGAGATGCGCGCGCGCGACGAGTTGCCCTACCTTTACGGCTTCATCGATGCGCTCGAACGCGACTGGTTCCGGCTTCTGACAACCGTGCAGGGCGTCGGCGCAAAAGTCGCTTTATCAATTCTGTCAGTGCTTTCGCCCGATCGGTTGATGGTAGCTATCGCCGCCCAGGACCGCGCCGCCCTGGGGCAGGCGGATGGCGTGGGACCAAAACTGGCCACGCGGCTGTTGTCCGAACTGAAGGATAAGACGCCGGCACTTGGCATCGGACCCGGCGTCACCATCGACATCCCGTCGGCTGTTTCGTCGGAGTCCGGCGGCCTGCTCAACGATGCGGTTTCGGCACTGGTGAACCTTGGATACGGCCGGTCCGAGGCGCTGGTCGTCGTGTCCAGGCTGAAACGCGAGGACGATACGCTGAGCGACCTGATCCGCCGCTGCCTGAAGGAGCTGGCGGGATGAGGCAGACGGTACCGGCGTCATGAAGCGCGAAATCGACCCGCACGCGCAGGAGGAAGACCGGCCGGAACTGAGCCTCCGTCCACAATCCTTGTCCGATTTCATCGGGCAAAGGGCCGCGCGCGAAAACCTGCGCGTATTTGTCGAGGCTGCGAAGAACCGTGGCGAAGCCCTTGACCACCTTCTGCTTTTCGGACCGCCCGGACTCGGCAAAACGACGCTGGCGCATATTGTAAGCCGCGAATTGTCCGTCGGGTTTCGTGCGACCTCGGGACCGGTGATCGCGAAGGCAGGCGATCTTGCCGCGATCCTGACCAACCTCGAACCGCACGACGTGCTGTTCATCGATGAGATCCATCGCCTCAACCCGGCCGTCGAGGAAATCCTCTATCCCGCCATGGAAGACTTCCAGCTGGACCTGATCATCGGCGAAGGCCCGGCGGCGCGATCCGTGCGCATCGACCTGCCGCGCTTCACCCTGGTAGGAGCGACCACCCGGTCGGGCCTGTTGACCCAGCCGCTGCGTGAGCGCTTCGGCATACCGCTGCGCCTCGAACTGTATGAAGTCGATGAACTGACCGAGATCGTCGCGCGCGGGGCGCGGGTCCTGAAAATCATGATGACGCCTGAGGGCGCGGCCGAGATCGCAAGGCGCTCGCGGGGAACGCCGCGGGTGGCCGGCCGATTGCTGCGCCGCGTAAGGGATTTCACGGAAGTCGCTGGAATTGCGGTGATCGACGCCAAGGCAGCCGATGCGGCGCTGCTGCGTCTGGATGTCGACAGCCGGGGGTTGGACACGATGGACCGGCGTTACCTGTCGTGCATGGCGGAAAACTATGGTGGTGGTCCCGTTGGCGTCGAGACGCTGGCGGCGGCGCTTGCCGAACAGCGCGACGTGATCGAGGAAGTCATCGAGCCCTATCTGATGCGCGAAGGGCTGGTGCAGCGCACCCCGCGCGGGCGGATGCTGTCCGATTCCGGATTCCGCTACATCGGCCTGGAGCCGCCGCGCGATCCGGCCCGGCAACTGGCGTTCGCACTGCCCGTGGAAGAGCCGTGAATCCGTTCCACGGCAGCATGGATGGGCTGGTGCACCGCCTGCCGCTGCGGGTCTACTACGAGGATACCGATGCAGGCGGCATCGTGTATCACGCCAACTACCTTCGCTACGCCGAACGCGCCCGCACCGAAATGTTGCGTTGCCTGGGTTTCCCGCATCAGCGGCTGATCGACGAGTATCAGGTTGCCATGGTGGTCAGCCGGCTTGAAATCGCATATGCCTCGCCGGCGCGGCTTGACGATCGGCTCGAAGTCAGGACATGGTTGACGGCGCTTGGTGGCGCCAGCCTGAAACTGTCGCAGCACGTCTTGCGCGATGCCAATAACGGTCCCGTGATATGTGCACGGATCGTTCTGCGGCTCGCAAGCGTTAGCCCCGACGGCCGTCCCGTACGGCTGCCCCGAGAGTTTCTGGCGAGTGCCGCGCCGTTTGTGACAGGGTTTGAGGATAACGACAGTCATGGATCCATCTCGTAGTGTAGACTCCGCGCAACTGGCCGGAACCGCGGCCGCCCATCCCGGTAATCTGTCGCTGGGTGGGCTGATCCTGAATGCCGATCCCATTGTGCAAATCGTGATGCTGATGCTGGTCGTCGCGTCCGTCTGGTCGTGGGCGATCATCATCAACAAGGTCCAGAGGATCGGAAACGCCCGCAAGCGCGCTGATAATTTCGAGGACAGCTTCTGGTCCGGCGGATCGCTCGACACGCTGTACGACAAGATTTCGAAAAAGGTGCCTGATCCCATGGCCGCGACGTTTGCCGCAGGCATGCGCGAGTGGCGTCATGCCAACGAGCGCAACCTGACCACGTCCGACGCGATGAAGGGCAGCCTGCAGCAGCGTATCGACCGCGTGATGGGCGTCACCGTCGGGCGGGAACTGACGCAATTGGAACGGTCCATGACGGTGCTGGCCAGCGTGGGATCGATTTCACCTTTCGTGGGCCTGTTCGGCACGGTGGTCGGCATCATGCACAGCTTCACTTCCATCGCGAACCAGCAGAACACCAACCTGGCGGTGGTCGCCCCCGGCATCGCGGAGGCTCTGTTCGCGACGGCGCTCGGTCTGGTCGCGGCGATCCCGGCGGTCATCGCGTATAACAAGTTCAGCACCGACATCGGGCGCTACGCCGACCGGCTCGACAACTTCTCGGCGGAGTTCTCCGCCATACTTTCGCGGCATTTGGAAGCGAAGACCTGATCCATGGCGATGAGCACGGGATCGGGTGGGGCGCGCAAGGGCCGCCGCC
>CALMVH010000277.1:0-509 GCA_937873165.1 uncultured Rhodospirillales bacterium | reverse complement strand
GCGGAAATCAACATCACTCCGATGGTGGACGTGATGCTGGTGTTGTTGATCATCTTCATGGTCGCGGCCCCGATGCTGACCACCGGGGTGCCTGTGAACCTGCCGAAGACCCATGCCAACCAGTTGAACCAGAACGACCAGAAGCCATTGGTGATCACCGTCAAGTCCAGGCAGATGTATATCGGTGACATGCAGGTCGATCCCGACGCGCTGATACCCAAGCTGCAGGCGATGAGCGGCGGCAACCACGATAACCCTATCTACGTCAAAACCGACAAGGATGTGGATTACGGCCGGTTTTTGGGCGTGATGGGCGATATTACCAGTGCCGGCTTCAGCAAGGTTTCACTGCTCTCGGATCCGGCCGGTGCCCGTAGCAGTAAATAGGCTGGTTCCGGCAGGCGCGCCGCTGCCGCCCTCCCAAAGCCCCGAACTCCGGCAACCCCTTGCCATTTCGGCGGGGCTTCATCTCGCCCTCCTGATCCTGGCAGTCGTGGGCTTGCCGTTCC
>CALMVH010000276.1:2608-3769 GCA_937873165.1 uncultured Rhodospirillales bacterium | reverse complement strand
ATCTAGACGGCTTGCGGGGGCTCGCAGCCCTGATCGTCGTCATTCATCACACCGTGATGGCGTTCGCGCCCGATTTCGGGAACGGTGCCATCCGCTATCTCGGCCCCAACGAAACGGTGCCCATCTCGTTACCCGGCGTGCTGTGGTCGGGCAATCTTCCGGTCTGCATCTTCTTCGTGCTCAGCGGCTATGTCCTCGCTCCAATGGCGCTTGCGTCCCGCAGTGGCTTGCCCGGGCAGCTTTGCCGGCGGCTGGTGCGGCTGGGGCTGCCCGTGCTCGCAGCCCTTCTATTCGCCGATGCCGTCTGGCGCATGAGCTGGCTGCACAACGCTCAGGCCGCCAAATTCAGCTATTCCATCGGTTGGCTGGCGACGTTCTATCCCGGCAGCCCGAGGTTTCACGATATCCTTTCCGACATGGTGGCGATGCCATTGACGTCGAAGCCACCTGCTCACAACCCGGTCTTGTGGACGATGCACCTGGAATACGTCGGATCGTTTGTGGTGATCCTTGTTTATGCGCTCTTGCGCAGGTTTCGGGTATCGCGCATCGCCCTTCTGATGGCCTTCGCGGCGCTGGCGGATTCGGGGTACTACCTCGACTTCTTCGCAGGTGCCGTGATGGCGGATCTAAACCTTGCCGGACGCGCGCGAGGCTTGGAAACGACGACGCGGCGGCTTCTTCTTACGGGCCTGATGGCGCTGGCCGTGGATTTCGGCCTGTATGAATGGTCGGCCGGACCCGGATCTTCGTGGCACTGGCTGGATGCTCCAGGTGACGATCTCGGGTTTCGGCATACCGAAAACGCCCACTGCGCCGCCGCTATCTTCCTGCTGGGGGCAATCCTCGTGTCACCGGCGCTCCAGCATGTTTTGTCATTGCGCCCTCTATTGTGGCTGGGACGAGTTTCCTTCTCGCTGTACCTTGTTCATTTTCCGGCCCTTTGCTCTCTCGGCGCTTGGGTGTTTGCCGCCATGCGGCCGCATTACGCTCTGTCCGGCTCGTATTTGGCTGCGGCTCTTTCAACGGTGGGGGTCAGCCTGGCGTTTGCCTGGGTTTTTACGCTGGCCGTGGACGAGCCGGCCACCCGGCTTTCAAGGCGGCTGGCGCGTAGGCTGGACGCGAGTCTGGAAAAACTAGGGAACCGCCATAACACTGGCT
>CALMVH010000276.1:1928-2598 GCA_937873165.1 uncultured Rhodospirillales bacterium | reverse complement strand
GGCACGCTGGCTTTGTCCATCCCGTTCACCCGGTTTGTCGACGGTCCCGCCACGCGGCTGTCACAGCGGATCGGAGCCTGTATCGATGCGTGGTGGAACACGCATTGTCCTGCCTATGTTGGTAGAATATGGCACCGCGTCCCACATGGTCAGGCCAGCTGAAAATCTCGCTGGTTTCGTTTCCCATCCGGCTTTACCCGGCTTCCGAAAGCGCGCCGGAGGTGGCGTTTCACCAGATCCACAAGCCCACCGGCAAGCGGGTGAAGTACCAGCTGACCGTGCCGGAGGTCGGGCCCGTGTCACGCGACGATATCGTGAAGGGCTATGAATACCGGAAGGGCAAATACGTGACTTTCGAGCCAGACGAGCTGGAGGACGTACGCATGCCGCAGAAGCATACGCTCGACATGGTCCAGTTCGTCAATGTGGACGAGATTGACCCCATCTATTTCGACCGGCCCTATTTCCTGGTACCGGACGGCAATGCTGCCACGGAGCCCTTCGTCGTGGTACGCGACGCACTGAAGGCTGGCGGCAAGGTCGGCCTCGGCGAAATCGTGTTCGCGGGCAAGGAACACCTGGTCGCCATCCGCGCGTGCGGAAAAGGCATGCTGCTGGAAACGCTGCGCTACGAAGAGGAAGTGCGGCACTCGGATGCCTATTTCGAGGA
>CALMVH010000276.1:0-1918 GCA_937873165.1 uncultured Rhodospirillales bacterium | reverse complement strand
GTTGTCGCTGGCGAAAGAGCTGATACAGCGCAAGACCGCCGCCTTCGCACCCGGCAAGTTCCATGACAACTACGCCGCTGCGGTCAAGGAATTGATCGCGGCCAAGACGGGCGGTCAGGCCTTGCCCGAGGAGGAAGAGGAAGCGCCCAGCAACGTGATCAACCTGATGGACGCGCTGAAGAAGAGCGTCGCCGAAGCCGGAAAAGCCGACGTCGCGCCGCGCCCGAAGAAGGAAAAGGCGGCGCCCGAGGCTAAGCCGAAAAAAGAGCCGGCCAAGCGCAAGAAGGTCGGATGAGCGGGAAACCAGTCAAGCCCGACGCGCATGCCGCCCTGGACAAATACCGCGAGAAACGGCATTTCGACAAAACGGCTGAACCGTCCGGTTCCGAGTCCTTTATACCCTCCGGCGAGCGTCTCAGTTTTTGTATCCAGAAGCATGACGCGACACGGCTGCATTACGATTTCCGGCTGGAACTCGACGGTGTTCTGAAAAGCTGGGCTGTCACGCGCGGACCCAGCTTCGACACGCACGACAAGCGGCTGGCGGTCGAGGTCGAGGATCATCCGCTGGCCTATGGCGGCTTTGAAGGCACGATTCCCGAGGGCGAGTACGGCGGCGGCACGGTCATGCTGTGGGATCGCGGCTGGTGGGAACCGCTGGAAGACCCGCACGAAGGGCTGAAGAAGGGCGCGATCAAGTTCGCCCTGCACGGAAACAAGCTGACCGGCAAGTGGACGTTGATCCGCATGCCGCCCCGCCCGAAGGACCGGCACAACAATTGGCTGCTCATCAAGGAACGTGATGAGATAGCCCGGCCAGGCGGTCCTGCCCTGCCCGACAACGACGACAAAAGCGTGCTCAGCCAGCGTTCGATGGCGCAAATCGCGGCCGAACCCGGCCGGGTCTGGCACTCCAAAACCGCCAACGGCGAAGCTTCGGAGCCGAAACCGGAAGCAGAAAAGCCTGTCGCCAAAAAGAAAAGCGCCGCGAAACCCGCCGCGTTCATTGCCCCGGAACTGGCGACGCTGGCGCAGGAGGTGCCAACGGGCAACTGGCTGCACGAGATCAAGTTCGATGGCTACCGCCTGATCGCCAGCGTCGCGGATGGCAACGTCACCCTCTACACCCGCACCGGCCTCGACTGGACCAACCGCTTCCGCGAGGTGGCCGAAGGCCTGGCGGGATTGGCAGGAACCGCGATGCTGGACGGTGAGGCCGTGGTGATGAAGCCGGACGGCGTCAGCGATTTCTCGGCATTGCAGGCCCGGCTGGCGGGTGAGACGGATCGTGAGATCACTTTTTTTGCCTTCGACCTGCTGACGCGCGACGGCAAGGATCTGCGCCCATTGCCGTTGAGCGAACGCAAGGCGGCGCTGCAATCCATGCTGGAAACGCTCGGATCGAAGCGCATTATATACTCCGATCATATCACCGGCTCGGGAGCCTTGTTCCTGAAACATGGCTGCGAATCAGGGATCGAAGGCATCGTTTCGAAGCGCGCCGATGCCCCTTACCAGTCGGGCCGCGCGGGTGACTGGCTGAAGATCAAGTGCGGCCACCGGCAAGAGTTCGTGATAGGCGGCTACATGCCGCCGGGCGACGGCAGCAAGTGGGGCATCGGTTCGCTGGCGGTCGGGTACTTCCGCGATGGCGCGCTGCATTATGCCGGACGCGTCGGCACGGGGTACACCGATGCCGTCTCGCGCGACCTGCGCAGGAAACTGGACGCGATCCCTGCCGCCAGGCACCCGTTTGCCGAGCGTTTGGCCCGCGACGTGACACGCGGCGTGACCTGGGTCGAGCCGGAACTGGTTGCGGAAATCTCGTTTGCCGGTTTCACCGGCGAGAACCTGATCCGGCATGCCGCTTACAAGGGATTACGTGAGGACAAGCCGGCCGCGGAGGTGAAGCTGGAAG
>CALMVH010000275.1:12772-24369 GCA_937873165.1 uncultured Rhodospirillales bacterium | reverse complement strand
CTCCCATTGGCACATCGTCTTGAACGTATCGCTCTGCCAGTCGTGGTAATCTTGCGGTGATTGCACAAGCCCGGTTTTCGGATTGTCGAAGTTCGGGACCATGGCCGACAGCCAGTCGGGATCGACCAAGTAATCGCTGTCGATCACCGCGACGATGCTGGAGTCATCGGACGTTTCCTTCAATCCGAAATTAAGCGCGCCCGCCTTGTAGCCTGGCCAGTTGTCGAGATGGAAGAAGCGGAAGCGCCCGTCCCCGAACCGCTCGTTCAGCGCTTTGCAATGCGCCTTGACCGGTTCCCAGACGTCCGGGTTCTTGGTGTTGTTGTCGATCAGCAGCACTTCGAAGCGCGGATAATTCAGCCGGGCCAGGTGCTCCAGCGTGTCGATAACCATGTGCGGCGGCTCGTTGTAGCACGGCACATGAATGGACACCTTGGGGGCGTGCGCGGGATCGGCATACGTCGCGTGGCGCAGGGGCCTGATGGCGCGGGACCAGTTGTTGCGCCACAAAACCTCCGTTAGTTCGAACCCGTCTGACAGGATCACCGCGAACAGAACCAGCTGGGTTACCATCAGGACGCTCCAGGCGATCCACACGCTGACCGCGAACGCTTCGGCCGCGACTTCGCTGATCGTCCACACCAGGATGGAGGCGACACCCTGGATCAGGCAGGCGTAGAACAGCCGCCCGCCGAACGCGAGATCGGTGCCGCGCCGGAGCAGCAGCAGGATGCCTGGTATCGCCAGCAGCGAGGCGAGTCCGTATAGAAGGGGCCAGTGCGGATGTTCGATCAGATTGCCGACCATCGGATATTTTTCCGCCCGGTCTGCCGTCAGCAGGCCCCAGCTGGTGCCGGCCGGGCCTTCAAGCTGGATTTTCCACGGCTGGTCGATGCCTTCCATGATCGTGTAGGTGACGTGCCGTTCGCGCGCCGCGTTCAGGAAGTCGCGGATGAACTTCGCCTGGTTGACGCGGCTGGGCTCCGCCCCCTTGATCCATGGCCCCGCCGACGGCCAGCCGACCTCGGCCAGCATGATGGGCTTGTTTGGATACTTTGCGTGCAGCTGGTCGTACTTGTCCATCACATAGCCAACCGCCTCGTCCGCGGATATGCCCTCCCAATAGGGCAGGAAATGAACGGCCAGGTAGTCTGCCGCATTTGCCAGTTCGGGGTGCTGCAGCCAGTTGCTCCAGATTTCGGCCGTTGAAACGGGAACGCCGGTTTCTTTCTTCACCCGCCTCAGCAGCGCCGCCATTTGTTCGGGCGAGTATTCGCCCCGCAGCACGGCCTCGTTGCCGATCATCAGGTTGGTGACGTTGGGATTGCGCCGGGCGACGGCTATGGCGGCATCCACCTCGTCGGCATCCGCCTTATTGTCCAGCGAAGGATCGGCCGCCTGGCTGTGGGCAAGGTTTTCGACCCAGGCGCCGGCGGTCACCTTCATGCCGTACTGCTGCGCGATCTCGGCGATCTTGTCCTGCCCGTGCATCGAGGTGTACGTGCGCAAACCATCGGCCTGACGCGAAAGCAGCCGGACGTCGTTTTCCATCTGCTCGTATGTCGGATATTTGTTTTCGAGGGGGCTTTGATCTTTCTGGTAGGGCGCATAGGACACGCAGTTGATCGTGCCGATCCAGGGGCGTTCGGTGACGGGACGGTTCAGGCAGAACCATAGCGCGAAGTTCGCCAGTAAAACGGCGGCAAGGATGACGGCGGAGTGACGGGCTGAGCGGAAGCGCAAGTCGATAATCTCCATGGCCTGGGATCCGGCACCGGATGAGAGTGCGGCACCAATACGGATATTGTATGGCAATTTAGTAAATTGCTAGGATTCGGGTTGTTACCTAGCTTATAGCCGCATCGCTCGGGTCTTGAAAACAGAGTTGAATGGTGTTAAGACAATCTGTCTAGGAAGACGGAGGTAACATGTCGTACCAGCAATTGACGACAACCGAGATTGCCTCCGGGGCTTCGGCATTCTTCAAGCCGATGCTTCCGGGCAACGAAGCGTTGAAGGCGCAAAAGCGGATCAGCAACGCCGCCGTGGACTTCGCCCGGGCGGGAAAGCTGGAACAGGCCATTGCGGCGCTGGAAGCCGGGTTGGAAACCCATCCCGACAACATCTTCTTCATCGGGCAGCTTGGACATCTGTACCGCCGCGCGGGCGACTTCACCGCCGCGCGCGATTGCATGGAGCACGGCCACCGGCTGCGGCCGACCGATATCAAGACCCTGAGCTCGCTGGGCAGCGTCTACGCGGCGCTGGGTGACTTCCCGCAGGCCGAGCTGGTGCTGAGGCAGGCAAGCGAACTCGATCCCGACGACATGTTCGTGGTGGTCGCGCTTTCGAACATCCTCATCCAGCAGAACAAGCTCCACCAGGCCGCCGACGTCCTTTCGCAAAGCGGCGGGGTAGACCGCGGCAACAAGTATATCATCGCAACGTATGGGATCGTGCTGTCGATGCAGGACCGCACCATGGAAGCGCGCGACCTGCTGGAGCAGGGTTACGCGCTGCATTCGCGCGATCCGTACATCATAAACCTGCTGGGCATGGTGTGCGGCGAGATGGGCGACTACCATGCGGCCGAGGATGTGCTGAGCCGGGCGGTGCGCATCGATCCCCGTAACAAGTTCATCGCGGCGACGCTAGGCAACGTGTTACTGCGCCAGCGTAAGCTGGGCGAGGCAGAGCGTGCGCTGACCGTCGCGTTGCGCAGCAATCCGCGCGATCTCGTGCTTTTAAACCTGCTGGGCAACGTGTTCCTGCAGCAGGGCGACATGGAGCGGGCGCAGACCGTTCTGGGCGACGCCCTGCGCATTGCGCCCGGCAACATCGCCGCGGTTACGACGCTGGGGCACCTATATCTGCGGCAGAAGAACTACATCGCATTCGACCGGCTGACCGCGTCGAGCCATGCCGATGACGACGAATCGTTCCTGTACTTGAAGGCCAAGGGCGCGTTCCTGCAGAACCGGCTGGAAGCGGCGCGCTCGTTTTGCAAGGCTTTATTCGCATTGCGAGGATACGAACCCCAATCGGTATCGCTGTACCTGGCATGCTCGGAGGACGACAACAGCGTCAACCGCATCTTGGCAAAGGTTTACTCCGCTCAGCAATTCGCCGATCTGACGCAGAAGGCGGCCGAGCTGATCCGCAACCCGTCCCTGCTCGATCGCTTCGATGCCAAGACTGGACTAAGCGTTTCGTCCATGCTTGGCGAAGGCTTCACGACCCGCAAGATCGACAGCGATGCCCTGTCGCGCGCCGTCGCGGCATCGGTTCTGGTCGCGTTGATCGCGGGTCATGTTGCTTACCGCGGCTTCCTTGGAAGCTTCAGCCTCGATCCGGGTATTCTGGGCTTGTCCGGCACGGCCGCGGCTGCATGCGTGCTGTCGCTTGTATCCGGCCGCTCGTGGAAGCGCTCCGAAAACTAGGTCAGATCAAGCGGGTTCTGCGAGATACAACCATTCCGTACCCGGCGCCGCGATCGGGTCCGGCATGACTATGATGCATGGTTCGGTGGCGGTCAGGACCGATCCATCTTCATAAAGGATCAGCGGCGTTCCCGCCGTGACCGGCTGAAGGTTTACCCAGGGCTGGGCAAAGGTGCCCGGTCGATCATGCGCTATACAGCGCGTTAAATGCGCGACGCGTGTTTCCGCGGCTAAGCCCGAAAACGCGCCAGCATCCATCATGTCAAGGAAGCTTAACGTCCGGCGTATGCAGTCATACGCGACATCGATGGCCGCGGGGTCGCCATGCTGGCCGCATTCGACCAGAACACAGGCCTTGCCAGTCTGGTTGGCATATTGCGTCGTGTCGCCCGCGTTCAACGTGGGAGCATCCGCGTAGATTTCGGGCCAGCCCGTGATCCAGTCGCCAATCCCTTGCGCCGAAGCCAGCGCAGTATTATCCTCTGTCGAATAGTCGAGGGTGATGAACGGGCCTTGCCCGCGGCTATAGGAGTGCAGGTCGAGCAGCACGTCGCACTCGTCGATCAGGTCCATTAGCCGGTCGGCAAAATCCTGTTCGGGATGCGAGGGTTTAACTGCGCGGCTGAAGATACGGTTCAGGTTTTCCCGCACATAGCGTTGGCCGGCGGCATACGCCACGGGATTGCACACCGGTACGATCGTCAGGGTTCCGCGATGCAACTTCAGCAGGCCAAGCTCCAGTTCCAGCTTTAACCGGGCGAGGGCAATCGTGCCGCACGTCTCGTTGCCGTGGATTGCGCCGAACATCAACAACTTCGGTCCGATGCGTCCGCCCTCGAACTCGAATGCCCGAGGGGTCATGAAGCCAGGCAATCCGCCAGGGCGATGCGCAGCATCTTTGCCTGGTAAGGCTTCTTGACAACTGCTACCCGGCTCAGCCCGTCCGGCAGGTGAAGGGCCTCGCCATAACCGGTGGCAAAGAAGAATGGCACGCCCAATTCCTTCAAGCGCTCCGCAATCGGCGTGCTGGTCTCGTTGCCGAGGTTGAAATCGACCAGCGCGGCGGCGGGCACCGTATTTTCGAGGTAGCGCAGCGTGTCGGACACGGTGCTGAAGGTGCTGACTTCGGTGATGCCCATGTCGCGTAGGGCGTCTTCCGCATCCATGGCGATAATGATGTTGTCCTCGACCATCAGCATCGGGCCTTGCAGGTCGAAGTACGATTTCTCGGCGCGTGTCGAGACAGGCTTCGCCGTTTGTATCTTGCCCGGCGAAACCAGACGGTCAGGAATGACGAACCGGGCATGCACGCCGTCCAGTTCGTAATCAATGGACGCTTCGCCTTTCAGATCGAAGGGGACCGAGCGTTCGATAATGGTCGAGCCAAAGCCCCGGCGGCTGGGCGGCCTGACAGCCGGGCCGCCACGCTCCTTCCAGTCGATGATGAAATGTCCCAGGCCATCGTCGTGCCACTTGATCGTGACCCAGCCGGACCGGTCGCACAGCGCCCCGTACTTGGCCGAGTTGGTCATCATCTCGTGCATCACCAGGGCGAGGGTCGAGAACGCCTGCGGGGCGATGACCACCTCGTCGCCTTCGATGCGGATGCGGTCCATCTTGCCGGACAGGTAGGCTTCGCTTTCGGCATGGATCAGCCCTCGCAACGAGGCCGGCTGCCAGTCGTCGCTGGTAATCTGGTCGTGCGCCCGGGCCAATGCCTGGATGCGCCCGCCGACTACGTTGACATAATCCTCGATCGACCCCGTCGGGCTGGTTTGCGCCAGCAGGCCTTTGACCAGGCTCAGGATGTTGCGAACCCTGTGATTCAGCTCGGCAATCAGCAACTCCTGCTTCTGCTGCGAGGTGCGCTGGGTCGTGTCGACCTTTTCCGTGAAGCGCAGCACGACTTCCAGCAGCGTAATGCGCAACGAATCGGCGATGCGCAGATCGATGTCGTTCCATGGCAGGGATTGCTGGCGCACGATTTCCTGCCAGGCCTCGAAACTTTTGCGCGGAGTCAGGCGTACGCCGTTTGGCCCGGTTGTGGCAGCCTTGATGGGATCGCCGGCCCAGGTGACCGTTTGCGTCACCTCGCGCCGGAAAAACACGATATGATCCCGTGCCATGCGCGACACAGGTATGGCCAGCAGCCCTGCCGCCCGTTCCGTGAAATCTTGCGCGGGCGGGTAGACGGCGCCCATGTGATCGGTCGCGTAAACCTTGTCGCCTGCTTCGTTGTTCAAGAAGCGCACGATGCCGGAAAATTCCTCATAGGTCGGCGTCAGGCCGTCCAGCATCCATTTTTCACCCAACCAGATGCCGATACCGTCGCATTGCAGAAGGCTGCGCAGTTCGCCGAAGAACTGCGACAGGTTTTCAAGCGATGTGCCCTCCGTCGCGATGGCCGTCATCAGGGTGTTCTGGGTCAGTCGCGCTTGCGCTTCCTGAGTGGCTTCGGCTTCGCGTTCTCGACTTTCGACCAGCAGCGATATCGTCAGGCCGAACAGTTCCAGCGCGGTCCGTCGTTCGGACGAAAGGTACCGTGGCCGCATGTGGTGGCAGGCGATCAATCCCCAGAGCTTGCCGCCGCGCATGATCGAGATCGACATGGAGGCCGCGACACCCATGTTGCGAAGATATTCCAGGTGGATCGATGAGACAGCCCGCATGGTGCTGAGCGACAGGTCCAGCGGTTGGCCCGACAGTCCGATCTTTGGAATGATCGGACTAACCCCCCCGTTGACATCGACGATCAGCCTCAGCCAGGACCGCTCGTAAAGCGCGCGCGCTTGTTGCGGGATGTCGGATGCAGGATAGCGCAACCCGAGAAACGGCGGCAGCCCGGCCTTGGCGCTTTCCGCGATGACTTCGCCGGAGGCATCGCGGTTGAAGCGGTAAATCATTACGCGGTCGAAGCCCGACAGCATCCGAACCTGGCGCGCTGCTTCACGGCAGAACACGGTAAACACATCGGTAGCGCGCAGCCGCGTGATCATTCCGCGTACCAGGGCGCTGGAATTCATCTGTGATTCGGACAGGCTGGGCTCGCCCTCGATCACGATCAACTCATCGGACAAGTACAGGGAAACATCGAAAATGCGGCCCTCTTTGGAAAGGGGCAGGTTGAAGACCCGCTCGATATCGTCTCGCACGCGCAGGCTCTGCAGCTTGTTGCGAAGCAAGTGGATCGTGTCTTCATCCAGCACCACAGACAACGGGCTGCCAATCAAGTCGGCGGGATCGACGTTCAGGAATGAATTCACATTTGCCGAGACATACTGGACGATCCAGCTCGACGAGACGGCGATCAGGAAGCCATACCCTTGGACGCCGCCCAGCTGGTGGATAGGCTCGCGGTCGCAGCTGTTAATGTCGCCCCCGAGCGTGGTGCTTGTTTCTGCTGCCGTCACGATGCCTCTGTTCCTCGCTTGTGCAGGGCCGCGTCGGCTCGAGCCTGGAATGCGCCGAAAGCGCGTATTGCACCGGATAGTATGACATCCCACCGATTTTTTTCCATGGCAAACTCATCCAGTTTGCGGATGTATGCCTGCCAGAAGCCCGGGGGCGAGGGATAATCCAGGAAGGACAGGGGAGCCTCGGGCAGCCTGGCGCGGATCATGCGCGCCAGCATCCGCCCGCCCAGGCGCGACCCTTCCAGAACATAAGCCGCGCCCGCCGCCTCGTCGAGGCTCGCAAAGGCGTCCGGCTCGGGCGCAGGAACTGCGACAGTAACCCCTAGAAACCTTAAATCCGCCAGCAACGCTTCGCCACGCGCCGCGCCTTGCAAATCCAGGGCCTGAAGTTGCGCCGAATAAGGCGCGACCAGTTTTTCGACTTCATCGAAGGCTTCGTACTGAACAGTCAGGAACAGAGCGTACTGCGCCAGCGTGTCGATCCCTATGCGTCCAAAAAGATCGTCGGTGCGCGCATGCAGATCGGCCGTGCCGGTTTTCAGGAAATCATGCAGTCCGGCCGACTGGGTCATGGGTCACCTTCGCATGCTTGTTCCGAAAACGCCGGGCTGTTATAAGGCGCGGCTTTCAAAAGCGACACCGGCATGAACAAGAAAATCAAGAATATTCGCGGTCTGGCATTGATCGCCCTGGCTGGGTTTGCAGCGTGGCCCGCCTGTGCGCAGGATACCGAAGCCTCTAATCCATCGGCCCTGGTGGGGCAACCTGTTCCGGCCGATGCGCCATCAGGACCTAACAAAACCGGATACAGCTTGTTCAATCCCGTTCCCGATGACCAGGAGCGGCAGTTCAGTACCGATCGGCCCGGAAAGACGCATAGTTCGACCACCGTGGATGCCGGCCACTTTCAAGTCGAGTCCGACTTTCTCAACCTGACCTACGACCACAACTCGCCCGATGGATCGACAACGCGCATCACCGAGATTGGAACGCCGATCCTGAAGGCCGGTATCACGAACGATGCCGACCTGGAACTCGGTTTCGATCTGTTCAACGACACGCACGTCACCAGCCGCGGAGGCGGCGGTGGACAGTGGGAGTCGGGATCGCAAAGCGGCAGTTCCTCCGCCACCATTCACGGCTCGTCGCCCGCGCTCTCGTCCGGCAATTCCAGCTCTTACGGCGCGGGCTTCGGCGACATGAGCCTGGCCAGCAAGATCAACCTGTTCGGCAACGAAGGAGGCGTCGACGCCCTGGCGGTAATACCTTCGATCAAGATTCCAACCGCCGCTCACAATGCCGGCAACGGCGTTGTCGAATACGGCCTGGACATTCCCTACACTTATGCGCTGGACGATATCTGGTCCGTCACGGCCGAAACGGACGTGGCGTTGCTGAAGAACAATGCGGATACCGGCCACCACGGTGACTACAGCTTTATCGTAAACGTTAACCGCCCGGTCATTTCGAGGGATGTGACAGTCTCGCTGGAGGCTTTCGCAGACTACGCGTCGCGGGACAACACGCCCCGCTACACATTGGACCCGGCGGTGCAATGGATTGTGTTTCGCGACTTACAGCTTGACCTTGGCGTTTATTTTGGCCTGAACCGCGCGGCTTCGGACTATAACCCCTATGTCGGCGTGTCTTACCGGTATTAAAAGCAATCGCTGGTCGGCGGACAAACAATGAACATTCTCCTGCCCAGGAGGATTCAGTTGCAAAATACATCGGGATCGTCTAACAGGAGATCTTCATCGGCAGGTAGTATTGATCTGCCGTACTCTCGATCTGATAGGCGGCGTCTGACGATGAACATCATGCCGGCGGTACGAGATTTCGAACGTTCGCCGGACTTTGAGCTGGAAAGCGAAAATCATCTCCTTCTGCTGAGGGTGCTGGAACTCAACGGTGATTGCATTGCCGTGATCGACTCGTCCGGCTTTATCCGCCATGCTAAAAATACCGGTCGCTCCGCCCTGGGGATCGCTGGTTCGACCGATCTCGAAGGCATGTCCCTGATATCGCTGTGGCCGGAAGCCGAGCGTGAACGCGTCGCCACCGCGATCGCCGTCGCGACCTTGGGCGAAACTGTCCGGCTGGAGGCTGCCTGCCCCACGCTGAACGGCTTTGCGGGGTGGTGGGACGTCACCATCGGGCCCCTGAACAGGGAGCTGGGCGGTGAACCGGGTGTGGTCGCCATCCTGCGCGACGTCACGGCGCATGTTGCGAACAGGGAAGAGCTGCAGCGGCTCCTCCAGCAGAAGGACGAGGCGCTCGCCGAACGGGACCTTTTGATACACGAAATCCATCATCGCTCGAAAAACAGCCTGCAACTGGTGCAGGGACTGATCGGCATCCAATCGCGCGCCGTGGGCGTTCAGTCCGAGACCCGCGAACAGCTGACCCAGAGCACGGCGCGGATACGCACGATCGCCGCCCTTCACGACCGGCTGTACCGCTCGAACGCAGGGCTGGAAGTCGAGGTCAGGCCATATCTGGAAAGTCTTGTCGGGGACATCCAGACTAGCCTGTCAACAACCCTGAGCGGACGGCAGGTTACCTTTTCCTGTGACGAGGCTAGGTGGGCGGCAAATGACGTTCCTGCGCTGGGCCTCGTCCTGACTGAATTGATGACCAATGCCGTGAAGCACGGCGCCGGGGATATTTCGGTGACGTTCCGGCAGTCGAGCGGCGGACCGGGTATCGTGACAGTGCGCGATCACGGCGGTTGCCTGCCCGACGGCTTTGATCCAGCGATCAATGGCGGGCTTGGCATGAAGTTGATCCTGTCGCTTTTGCAGGAACGCAGCGGTGGTGGTCTCGACTATTCGTGCGAGAATGGCGTTACGCAGTTCGTCGGCGTCATGCCGGCAGCGTCGGTCAATGTCGCCGCCTGAAGCCGCCTTCGCGTAACGTAGAAGGGCGCGAGGGCTTCGCCTCCCGAAAACGGATAGCATGGACCAGCACCCCGGTATATTCACCGAAGCCACTGGCGAACTCGAAAAGCTAGTCTCTGCGTTCGACTGGTCACGCACCCCCTTGGGGCCGCGCTCCTCCTGGCCGCCTTGCCTTCGCATCACGGTCGTGACCCTGCTGGAGTCCAGCCTGCCCATCGTCCTGTTATGGGGCCGCGCGGGCACCATGATTTATAATGACGCGTATTCGCTGTTTGCCGGGCAGCGCCACCCCGGCAGCCTGGGCGCCCCTGTCAGGGAAGCCTGGCCCGAACTGGCGGACTTCAACTCGCAGGTGATCGAGGAAAGTCTCGCCGGTCGGAAGCTCGTCTACCGTAATCAGCCGCTCATCGTCAGACGCTCAGGCGCCGATGAACAGATCTGGCTCGACCTCGACTATACGCCGGTGCGCGACGATCAAGGCATTCCCGCCGGTGTCCTGGTATCGGTGATCGAGACAACCGCCAAGGTTCGGGCCGAACAGGCCCTGGCCATAGCGGACGAACGCATGCGGCTTGCGCTGGACGCAGGCGCCATCGTCGGCACCTGGATATGGAACATCCCCGATGACATCGTGACCGCCGATGCCCGGTTTGCCCGGTTCTTCGGGCTCGACCCCGACCGGGCGGCGGAGGGTTTGCCGATCCAGTCGTTCATGCAATCCATTCACATGGACGACCGTCCGCGTGTAACGGCCGAAATCGAAAACACCTTGGGCAAAGGCGGTCCGTTCCGATGCGAGTACCGGGTCAGGCAGCCCGACGGCAGTTACAAGTGGATCGAAGCAAACGGTTACTGCGAACGCGACAGCGAGGACCGTCCGGCGCGCTTCCCCGGTCTTATCACCGATATTTCCGGCCGCAAGGCAACCGATGCCGCCTTGGCGCGGCAGGAGGAGCAATACCGGATCGCATTCGAGGCGTCGGGGGTTCTAGGGGCTTGGCGCTACGACATCGCCGAAAGGCGGTTCACGGCCGATCCGCACTTCGCGCGGTTGTACGATCTGGACGAAAGGGAACTGAGCGACGGCCTCAGCTTCGAGAAGTTCCTCGATAGCGTGGTGCCCGAAGACAGGCAGCGGATCAGGGGTGCTATCCGTACCGCGCTTGTGATGCGCAACGAGTTTTTCGAGGAATACCGGATCACAGGAAACGACAGCCGCGTTCGCTGGGTCTTGGCACGCGGCAAGGCATACCCGGAGGAAGGCGATCTCCTGTACGCTACCGGCATTGCCGTGGACATCACCATCCGCAAGGAAGCGGAGCTAAACCTGGCCGTGATGAACAAGACCCTGGAGCAGCGGGTCGCCGACCGTACGCGCGAGCGCGACCGGATCTGGCTAACCAGCCAGGACCTTTTCGTCGTGTGCGGAGTTGATGGCGTGTATGTCAGCGCCAATCCGGCCTGGTCGGATCAACTGGGCCACAACCCGGCTGATCTGGCCGGCGCAAATTTCAGGGATTTCGTGCATCCGGAGGACAAGCCCGCCATGGAAGCGGGCTTGAACCGCATCCGGTCGGGCAACACGGCGCGCGATATCGACATTCGAATGCGTCAACAATCTGGTGACTACATCTGGTACGCATGGACGTGCATTCCGGAAGGTGACCAGTTCTACGCCATGGGGCGTAACATCCATGCCCGCGTGGCGCTGGAGGAGCAACTGCGGCAGGCGCAGAAGATGGAGGCCGTTGGCCAGCTGACGGGCGGCATCGCGCATGACTTCAACAATTTGCTGGCCGGAATCACCGGCAGCCTCGAACTGATGAAGCTGCGCATTGCCCAAG
>CALMVH010000275.1:0-12762 GCA_937873165.1 uncultured Rhodospirillales bacterium | reverse complement strand
GCCCAAGGCCGCAACGGAGAAATACCGCGTTACCTGGACGCGGCCACCAGTTCCGCTGCCCGTGCGGCGGCCCTCACGCATCGGCTGCTCGCCTTTTCCCGGCGTCAGACCCTCGATCCGAAGCCGGTGGGCCTGAACCGGCTGGTGATATCCATGGAGGATCTGGTCCGGCGTACCGTCGGTCCCGGCATCGTAACGGAAATCGTAACGGCTGGCGGGCTATGGACAACGCTGTGCGACGCCAACCAGATCGAGAATGCGTTGCTCAACCTTGCCATCAACGCGCGGGACGCCATGCCCGATGGTGGGCGTCTGACGATCGAAACCTCGAACACGCGCTTGGACGACGCCTACGCCGCCAGCCAGGGCGGCGAGGTAAAGCCTGGCCAGTACGTGGCCCTGTGCGTCAGCGACACCGGTTCCGGCATGTCGCCGGACGTGATCGCGAGGGCTTTCGACCCGTTCTTCACCACCAAGCCTCTTGGCCAGGGCACGGGCCTCGGTTTGTCCATGATCTATGGTTTTGTAAAACAATCGGGCGGCCATGTGCGCATCTATAGCGAGATCGGGCAGGGTACGAGCGTGAAGCTGTATCTGCCCAGGCATGCGGGCGAGGCGGAGACCGACGTGCCCGAGCACGATCTGGGGGAAGCACCGCGGGCCGAGACCGCGCGCACCGTGCTGGTGGTGGATGACGAGCCGGTGGTCAGAATGCTGATCCTCGATGTGCTGGAAGAACTCGGATACGGCGCCGTGGAGGCGGGTGATGGTCCTTCGGGCCTGAAAGCCTTGCAGACCAGCCAGAAGATCGATCTTCTCATAACCGATGTCGGGCTGCCGGGCGGCATGAACGGGCGTCAGCTTGCGGACGCCGCGCGTTTGCTCAAGCCGGATTTGAGGGTGCTGTTCATCACCGGCTATGCCGAAAATGCCGCCGTCGGAAACGGCAGGATGGATGTCGGAATGGAGGTCATGAGCAAGCCTTTCGCCATGGATGCGCTGGCGAGCAAGCTGAACGGAATGTTGTCGGGATAAACGCGCTGGAAATGTGAATTACATCGGAACCGCGTGGCAGACGGTGTGTTCGAGTCTTGCAAAACGCATGCACCCCACAACAGGACCGGAAATGACACTGCTCGACAACGCTGTTCCTACGGACGAGCCTTCCGGATCCATGCAGGGGACAAAGCCGCATTTCGGCCCACGCAAGTTGTGGGATGGCAGCCAGGCTTTCTGCCTGTGGGCCCCGGCCGAGCAGGCGATCTCTCTGCGCTTGGAAGGCGAGGCCGCCGATCGTCCGATGGAGCCGATGGAAAACGGCTGGTTCGGGCTGACCGTGCCCGATCTCGGGACGGGCGCGTTGTACCGGTTTGTCCTGCCCGATGGCACGGCTGTTGCGGACCCTGCCTCGCGGTTTCAGCCAAGCGACGTGACAGGACCCAGCGAGATCGTCGATGCCGAGGCTTTCGGCTGGACCGATGCCGCGTGGCAGGGGCGTCCCTGGGAAGAATGCGTGATCTACGAGCTTCACATCGGCTCGTTCACGGTGGAGGGTACGTTCGAAGCCGCAATAGGCAAGCTCGACCATCTGGTCAAGTTGGGGATTACAGCCATCGAAATCATGCCCGTCGCGGATTTTCCCGGCAACCGCAACTGGGGCTATGACGGTGTGTTGCTGTACGCGCCCGACAGCTCGTATGGCCGGCCCGACGACCTGCGCCGGCTGGTGGACGCCGCGCATGCGAAGAACCTCATGGTGCTGCTCGACGTAGTTTATAACCATTTCGGCCCCGAGGGGAACTACATGGGCCGCTACGCGCCACAACTGTTCACCGACAAGCACAAGACGCCGTGGGGCAATGCCATCAACTATGGAGATGAAGGCAGCGAAAACGTTCGCGAGTTCATCATCGGCAACGCCTGCTACTGGATCACGGACTTCCACCTGGACGGGCTTCGGTTCGATGCGGTTCATGCCATCGTGGACGAAAGCCCGGTGCATGTGCTGCAGGAAATGGCGGAGCGGGTCCGCGCCGCCGGCAAGGGGCGGCAGATCCACTTGGTGCTCGAAAACGACCTGAACCAGGCCCACCTGCTTGCGCGCAATCCCGACAATACGCCAAAATGGTACAACGCGCAGTGGAACGACGACTTCCACCACTGCCTCCACGCGGCCGCGACGCACGAGGATTTCGGGTATTACTGCGCCTACACCGAATGCGTTCCCTTGACCGCGCGGTCGCTGGCGCAGGGGTTTGCCTACCAGGGCGAAGTGTCGCCCTTCACCGATCGCCCCCGCGGCGAGATCAGCGCCTTCCTGCCGCCGACGGCCTTTGTCAGCTTTATCCAGAACCATGACCAGATCGGCAACCGTGCGCTGGGCGAACGGATTACCGACATTTGTTCGAACGAGGCAGGCCGGGCGATCACCGCGATCTACCTGCTGGCGCCCGAGATTCCATTGCTGTTCATGGGCGAGGAATGGCGGGCAGACCAGCCGTTCCAGTACTTCTGCGGCTTCGAGGGTGAGCTTGCCGAGGCGATCCGCAAGGGCCGGCGCGAGGAGTTTTCCGGAAACCCCGCATTCGACGATCCCGCGAAGCAGGAACTGATCCCAGATCCTATCGATCCTGCGACGTTCGAGCGATCGAAGCTTGAGTGGAGTGACCTTGCCCAGGATGGCCACCGGGCCTGGTTCGACTGGTATCGGGGCCTGATCGCAGTCCGCAAGCGTGAGGTTATCCCCTACCTTGGCGGCGCGTCCGGCGGTATTGCGAAGTACCGCGTTACGGCCGAGCAATGTATCCAGGTGGAATGGTCGTTGGCCGATAACCGTACGCTTCATCTCAGCGCCAATCTCCACTCCACGCCGGTCCCGATGACCGAGTCGTTGCCTGGGACGGTCATCTGGAAGGAAGGAGTTGTCGAAGACAAGGAGATGGGGCCCTGGTCGGTTCTATGGCGTGTAGGCTGAGCTTGCTACATTCGGTGCCTGGCTGATCGATAGCCAGGCACTTGCAAAAAGATAAATTATTGCAGGCTGAACGTTTTTCTCATTAACGATCCCTTGGATTTGCCCTAATCTACAGGGAATGGCCCGCTCAATGCTCCAGTTTACGAGAGTCGGACGTGAGACGCCGGACAAGCGCCCGGCTCCGGCGCGCTCGCTGGACTTCGACGAGATTTACCAGGAGTTCGCCCGAACTCATGCGCAGGTTCAGTCCAGCCGGTGTTCGCAATGCGGCATACCGTTCTGCCAGGTGCATTGCCCCCTGGGCAACAACATCCCCGACTGGCTGAAGTTGGTGGCCGAAGGCCGCATGCGCGATGCCTACGAGGCTTCGGCGCTTACCAATACGTTTCCCGAGATTTGCGGCCGCATCTGTCCCCAGGACAGGTTGTGCGAAGGCAACTGCGTTCTGGAACAGTCCGGTCACGGCACGATCACTATCGGCGCGGTGGAACGGCACATCACCGAAAACGCGTTCGACGAAGGGTGGGTCCAGCCCCGCATGCCGGTGCGCGACCGCGAAGCCTCCGTCGGCATTATCGGCGCGGGTCCGGCGGGGCTTGCCGCGGCTGAAGCGCTGCGCGCCATCGGATACACCGTGCATGTCTACGATCGCTACGACCGCGTCGGCGGATTGTTGATCTACGGAATTCCAAACTTCAAGCTCGACAAGCCCGTGGTCCAGCGCCGCGAAGCGCTGCTAAGGCAGCAGGGTGTGGTTTTCCACTTGAGTACCGAGGTCGGGCGTGACCTGACCTTTGCCGATCTGCGCGGGCGTCACGATGCCGTGTTGATCGCGACCGGGGTCTACCGCGCGCGCGAAGTGGATCTTCCGGGCGGAGACAAGGCCGGCATCGTGTCCGCGCTGGATTTCCTGACGGCCTCGAACCGGGCCGGTCTCGGCGAGGAAGGCAACAACCCCGGAATGAATGCCGAAGGCAAGGCGGTTGTCGTGATCGGGGGCGGCGATACCGCGATGGACTGCGTGCGCACCAGTATTCGGCAGGGGGCGCGATCGGTCCGATGTCTGTACCGCCGTGATCGCGGCAACATGCCGGGCTCGGCGCGCGAAGTCGGTCACGCCATGGAAGAAGGCGTGGAGTTCCTGTATCTCAGCGCTCCTAAGGCCTTCCTCGGCGAAGGGTGCGTAACCGGCGTCTCGGCCCATCGGATGCATCTGGGTCTGGCCGATGCCAGCGGACGCCAGACGCCCGTGATCGCCCCCAGCGGCGAGTTTGCCCTGGAAGCCGATCTGGTCATCAAGGCGCTGGGGTTCGATGCCGAGGACTTGCCCGCCGCGTTTGCCGAGCCCCGGCTCGCTGTGCAGAGATGGGGCACTGTCAAGGTGGCCCACCCCGATGGCGTCACCAGCCTGCCGGGTGTGTTCGCGGCCGGCGACATCGTGCGCGGCGCGTCGCTGGTCGTGTGGGCCATTCGCGACGGGCGCGACGTCGCCACTGCTATCCACCGTTATATCGCTTCGCTTGCCACCAACGAGAGTTCGCGCATCCAATGATCAATGTCGAACGGGACATGTCCGAGTCTTCTCCCAATCTCTCGAAGGTGCCGGCCAATACCCTGAAGCATGGTGACACGTTCGGGGTATTCGGACCTTCGGGGGATGTGCAGTCAGGCAGCGGCGCCAATGAGGCGCAGGGTATCTTCCACAACGACACCCGGTACCTGTCGCGCTTTGTACTGCAGATCGACGGGGTCCAACCCCAACCCACCTCCTCGATGCAGAGCGACGACAATACCGCCCTGACGTTCGAATATATCCTAGCCGAAAAAGGCTTGCGCGTGACGCGCATACGCTTCCTGTTCCGCGATACATGGTTCGAACGAATCGAGTTCCACAATCCCGGCACCGATCCGTTGCCCGTCGAGGTGCTGGTGACGTTCGGATCAGACTTTGCCGATATCTTTGAGGCCCGGGGTGCTGTACGGGCGCGGCGCGGCGCGGCTCATGCGCCCGAGATTGCCGCCGATACCGCGACATTGTCGTATACCGGCCTAGACGAGATCAAGCGGACTACGCGCCTCAGGTTTTCCCCCGCGCCGGGTTCCTTGGATCAAGATGTGGCGCGGTTCGCGCTGATTATCAGTCCTGCCGGGGTAGCGTACATCCATGCGGAGATCGCGTGCGACGGCCTGCCGTCCGGCCAGCCCGCTGAAAACTTCTCCACCGCCTTGGCGGAAGCGCGGCGCGAACGCAAGGCACTCGCCTCGCGCGCGGCAACTGTGGTGACGGGCAGCGAGGAATTCAATCGCTTGCTGCACCGCACGCGCTCCGACCTTAGCATGCTGATCACCGAGACAGCCCACGGTTCCTACCCGTATGCCGGCATCCCGTGGTACAGCACGCCATTCGGCCGCGATGCCGAGCTGACCGCGCTGATGACGTTATGGATGGACCCGCAGATCACGCTCGGCGTCTTAAACTACCTTGCGGCAAACCAGGCGCAGGATGTCGATTCCAAGGCGGACGCGCAGCCCGGCAAGATCCTGCACGAGGTCCGGCGGGGCGAGATGGCGGAAACGGGAGAGGTTCCGTTCCGCCGCTATTACGGCAGCATCGATTCGACGCCGCTGTTTGTTGTGCTGGCCGGTGCTTACCTGGAACGAACAGGGGATCTGGACGCCATTCGCCGTCTTTGGCCTGCCATCAAGACGGCTATGGGCTGGATCGACGACTATGCCGATCGCGACGGCGACGGGTACTTCGAGTACTACCGTGAGAGCGAAAACGGACTGACGAACCAGGGCTGGAAAGACAGCCAGGATTCCATATTCCATACCGATGGCCGGCTGGCGCCCGGTTCCATCGCGTTGATCGAGGTGCAGGGATACGTCTACGAAGCGCGCCTCAGGGCAGCCGAGATTTGCCGCGCGCTCGACATGATCGCGGAAGCCTCGGTTTACGAGGAACAGGCCAACGCCGTGCGCGAGCGGGTGGAAACCAGCCTCTGGTCGGACCGTTTGTCGAACTACATCCTGGCGCTGGACGGGGATAAACAGCCCTGCGAGGTGCAGGCGTCAAACGCTGGGCACCTGCTGCTGTGCCGCCTGCCCAGCCCCGAACGCGCCGCGAAAGTGGCAGAAACCTTGATGGGACCCGCGTTCCATTCCGGATGGGGCATCCGTACCATTGCCGCGGGTGAAGCGCGCTACGACGAACGCTCGTATCACGACGGCTCGATCTGGCCGCACGACAATGCGGTGATCGGGATGGGATTCGGCCTGTATGGCATGCGCGACAAGGCCGCTGCCATCCTTGAAGGCTTGTTCGGGGCATCGCTGTTCACAGGCAACCGCAGGCTGCCGGAGTTGTTCGCAGGCTTCGAGCGTGTCGAGGGCAGGGGACCGGTTCCGTCCGAGGAGATCGCCTGCAGCCCCCAGGCCTGGGTGACCGCAGCACCTCTGGGCCTGCTCCAGGCATGTCTCGGCCTCGGCTTTGATACAAAGACAAACGAAGTTTTCTTCGAAGACCCCTACATACCCCCTTATCTGGGCGACAAGATCATTCTGCACAACCTGAAGATCGGCGATGCCTCCATCGACGTGTCGCTGGAGGGTGAGGGCTACGACGTTCGACTGCAGATACTGGTCATAGAGGGCAGGATCAATGCTTGCCTTCGCAGCGCGAAACAGGGCAAGGGACAGGAATGCCTGCAGGCGATCGCCTGATTGCGCCGGAGGAGTCGCTTGTAGCCGCCGGGATCGACCTGACGGAGCACGACTCATGCGGCGTCGGTTTCATTGCCGCAATCGATGGCAAGCCGCGGCGGCAGATTGTCGAGTACGGCTTGGCGGCTTTGAAGGCCTTGTGGCATCGCGGCGCGGTCGATGCCGACGGCAAGACAGGGGACGGCGCTGGCATCCACGTGGAGTTGCCGCAAGCCTTTTTCAATGAACATGTACGCCTGACGGGCGGTCAGGCGAGCGACAGCCGCATCGCGGTCGGCCAGATTTTCCTGCCTCGCACCGAACAGGATGCACAGGAAACCGCGCGCACCATCGTCGAACGCGAGATCCTGGGGTTCGGATACCTGGTCCACGGCTGGCGGCAGGTGCCGGTCGACTTGTCCGTGTTGGGGGAAAAGGCGGCGCAGACCCGCCCCGAGATCGCGCAGATCATGATTTCCAGCCGGGGCGCGCCGGTTGAGCAGTTCGAACGCGACCTGTACATCATTCGCCGCCGGATCGAAAACCAGGCGGCGAAGGCTGGTCTTGCCGACTTCTACGTGTGTTCGCTGTCCTCGCGCTCGATCATCTACAAAGGCATGTTCCTCGCGGCGCAGCTCAGCGCCTTTTATCCCGATCTGGCCGATGCCCGCTTCGAAAGCAGCTTTGCGCTTTACCACCAGCGTTACTCCACCAACACCTTCCCGAAATGGCGGCTGGCGCACCCCTACCGCGTGTTGGCGCATAATGGGGAGATCAACACGCTGAAGGGTAATGCGCACTGGATGCTGGCGCATGAGCCGCGCATGCAGGCCGATGTATTCGACCCGTACATGGAGGACGTGCGCCACGCCATACAGCCGGGCGGCTCGGACAGCGCGACGCTTGACAATGTGGTGGAGTTGATGATTCGCGCCGGCCGGTCCGCGCCCATGGTGAAGTCGATGATGATCCCGGAGGCCGTGCCGCGCGACACGACCATGCCGGAGGCGCACAAGGCGCTGTACAGTTATTGCAACGCCGTGATGGAAGCGTGGGACGGCCCCGCAGCGCTTGCCATGTATGACGGGCGCTGGATCCTGGGCGGCATGGATCGGCACGGCTTGCGGCCCATGCGCTACACGCTGACAGCCGACGGCGTGCTGATCCTCGGGTCTGAATCTGGCATGGTGGCACTGGACGAGGCGCAGATCGTCGAAAAAGGTCGCGTCGGCCCTGGCCAGATGATCGCGGTCGATTTGCAGGACGGCCGGCTCTACCGGGACTGTGAACTCAAGGACACGCTGGCGGCAGCCCAGCCGTTCGGCGAATGGACGCGGGGCATTGTCGAACTGGACGCGCTGATGCGCGAGGCCGCCTCGTCTGATGACGCGCCGCTGCCGCGCGAGGATGTGCGCCGTCGGCAGCTTGCCTTTGGTATCACGCAAGAAGACCTGGAGATGGTCCTTCACTACATGGTGGACGAGGCGAAGGAGCCAACGGGATCGATGGGCGACGATACGCCGCTCGCCATCCTGTCGGACCAGTATCGCGGACTGCATCACTTCTTCCGCCAGAACTTCAGCCAGGTCACCAACCCCCCGATCGACAGCTTGCGCGAGCGGCGGGGCATGACGCTACGCACCCGCCTCGGCAATCTGGGCAATATCCTGGCGGAGGAAGCCGAGCAGTGCCGCATGCTGCAGCTGGAAAGCCCGATTCTCGGCAACGCGGGCTTTGCCGCCATGCGCGCCTATATGGCGGATACGGCGGCGGAGATCGATTGCACCTTCCCGGTCACGGGCGGTAAGTTTGCTCTGCGCGATGCGCTGGTCCGCATCCGCAGCGACTGCGAGGCGGCTGTTGCAAACGGCATCACGCACCTGGTGCTGACCGATCAGCGCATGGACGCCGATCGCGCGGCGGTTCCCATGATCCTTGCGACCGCGGCCGTGCACAGCCACCTGATCGCCAGATCCCTTCGAACCTTCACCAGTCTGAACGTGCGCACGGGCGAATGCCTTGATGTGCATCATTTCGCCGTGCTGGTCGGCGTCGGCGCCACGACCATCAATGCCTACCTTGCCGAGGCCGCCATCAAGGAGCGGCACGAGCAGGGCCTGTTCGGCGACCGCAGCCAGGCGGAATGCGTTGCGCGATTTACGAAAGCCGTAGACGACGCGCTGTTGAAGGTTATGGCAAAGATGGGAATTTCGGTGATCTCCAGCTATCGCGGCGGCTGCTTCTTCGAGGCTATTGGCCTGTCGCGTACGCTGGTATCCGAATACATGCTCGGCTGCGCCAGCCGTATATCGGGCATCGGGCTGTACGGCATCCAGAAGCGCGTGCTGGCGCAGCATGCCATCGCCTACGAACAATCCTCCACGGTGCTGCCCATCGGCGGCTTCTATCGTTTCCGCGAAAACTCGGAACGGCACGGCTGGGAAGCCAGCCTGATCCACATGCTGCAGGAGGCGGTCGGCCGCGAGGACTACCCGCTCTACAAGCGCTATGCCGACGGCACCAATGCGCGCAAGCCGCTGGCCTTGCGCGACCTGCTGGCGATCCGGCAGGCAGATGTTCCCGTCAAGCTGGATCAGGTCGAGTCGATCACCAGCCTGCGCAAGCGGTTCGTCACCCCCGGCATGTCGCTGGGTGCGCTGGGGCCGGAGGCGCATGGCACGCTGAACGTCGCGATGAACCGCATTGGTGCGCGCTCGGTTTCGGGTGAAGGCGGCGAGGACCCGGCGCGTTTCGTACCGGACCCCGCCGGCGACAACTGGAACTCGGCGGTAAAGCAGATCGCGTCCGGGCGGTTCGGGGTCACGGCGGAATACCTGAACCAATGCCGCGAAATCGAGATCAAGGTCGCGCAAGGGGCAAAGCCTGGTGAAGGCGGGCAGTTGCCGGGGTTCAAGGTGACGGAGCTGATCGCGCGGCTCCGACACGCGACTCCGGGCGTAACGCTGATCAGCCCGCCGCCGCACCACGATATCTACTCGATCGAGGATCTGGCCCAACTGATCTACGACCTAAAGCAGATCAACCCGGTGGCGCTGGTCTGCGTCAAGCTGGTGGCGCGCAGCGGCATCGGCACGATCGCGGCGGGTGTCGCCAAGGCCAATGCCGACGTGATCCTGATCTCCGGCCATTCGGGTGGCACGGGCGCCAGCGCCCAGGCTTCGATCAAGCGCGCGGGCATACCTTGGGAGATGGGTCTGGCCGAGGCCCACCAGGTGTTGACGATGAACCGGCTGCGGCATCGCGTGCGGCTGCGCACAGATGGCGGGCTGAAGACCGGAAGCGACATCGTGATCGCGGCGCTGCTGGGGGCGGAGGAGTTCGGCATCGGCACCGCTTCAATGGTCGCGATGGGCTGCATCATGGTCCGCCAATGCCATTCGAACACCTGCCCCGTCGGCGTGTGCACACAGGACGAAACGCTGCGCGAAAAGTTCACAGGCACGCCGGACAAGGTCGTGAACCTGTTCAGCTTTATCGCGGAAGATGTACGCGAAATCCTGGCTGGCCTCGGGTTTACCCGGTTGGACCAGATCGTGGGCCGGGCCGACCTGCTGCATCAAGTGGGGCGCGGGGCGGGCGACCTCGACGATCTCGACCTCAGCCCGTTGCTGGTCCGCGCCGATCCCGGCGACCACCCGATGCATTGCACCCTGGAGGGGCGCAACGAAGTGCCTGATGGGCTGGATGCGGAAATCGTACGGGATGCGGCGCCCCTGTTCGGCAGGGCGGAGAAAATGCAGTTGGCCTACAACGTGCGCAATACCGACCGGGCCGTCGGCACGCGCTTGTCCTCCCACATCGTGCGCCAGTTCGGCATGACGGGACTGGCGGAAAACCATATCACCATCAAGCTGCGCGGCACGGCGGGCCAGTCGCTGGGCGCATTCGCCGTTCGCGGCATGCGGCTGGAAGTCTTTGGCGACGCCAACGATTACGTGGGCAAGGGCCTGTCGGGCGCGACGATCGTGCTGCGGCCCGCGATCGACAGCCGCTTGGTCTCGAACCACAACGCCATCCTCGGCAACACGGTGCTGTACGGCGCGACCTCCGGCCGCTTGTTCGCGGCCGGCCTCGCCGGCGAGCGGTTCTGCGTCCGCAACAGCGGTGCCGTCGCGGTGGTGGAAGGCTGCGGCTCCAACGGGTGCGAGTACATGACCGGCGGCATCGCCACGATTCTGGGGCCGACCGGCGAGAACTTCGCGGCGGGCATGACCGGCGGCATGGCCTATGTCTACGACGAGGCCGACACCCTGCCCGCACGGCTGAACGGCGACAGCGTCTTTATTCAAAGGCTGGCCGTGTCGTACTACGAAACCGAACTGCGCGGGCTTATCGAAACGCACGTACGCGAAACAGCCTCCGTCTACGCGCAGCGCTTGTTGCAAGACTGGAGCCTGGTCAAAGATCGGTTCTGGCAGGTCGTTCCCAAAGAAATCGCGGCGCGGCTCACCATACCGGTTTTACCGGAGGCGGCGGAGTGAAGCTCCCTGCAGTGATAAACCTTGGTTGTGAGCCGTTAGCTCTACCCGAGAATCCGTTTCGCAAGACGCTTGGCAAGAGGCTGCTGAGCACGGAACTGACGCTGCACTTCAGCTTCAATCGTCAGAGCCTTATCGGCGCCTAGAACCGGAACGCACTTATCTTCCGCAACAGTAACATTGGTAATCGACGCTAGCTTCGCAATACGTAAAGTGGAGTTATGAAATCCGATAATAATGTCTTGTTCGCTGCGGTGAAGCTCGGAGAACTTTGGATCCAGCAAAGACCCTAGAATCTGTTCTCGAGTTCTCTTGACTTTGTGCACTGTACATTCCTCAATGTCTTTTCAAAATCGTAAATAAAAGTTCTTAACCCAACATGGTTGCCCGCAGTGTGATCACTACTTCGCGCTTTTCATATATCAGGCTAGAAACAATTCTGAATAAAGTAGTGCCGGTTAAATTCGCAACAACACCAGAATGTTCAGGCACACGATCACGACACCGGTCGCGTTTCGGCGCAGGTCGTAGAACCAGCGGGGGATCAGCCCGGCGCGCGCCAGCCGGTAGTCCAGCAGCAGGATCAGCGCAAAACAGGCGAGTTGGATCGAAAACGACGCCAGCGCGCTCCCCATCAGCAGCGATGCCCACGCGGCCAGCGCGAAGACGTTGCTGATGATGAAAAGGTTATAAGGGCTCTTTTCATCCGCTTGCAGGAAAACTCCCCACTGGATGCCGCTGAGGAACGATACGATGATCGCGCCATACAGGGCAACATCGTGCTGTGCCCCGGCGGGGTTCCAGCGCACGAGGATCGCCGCGATGGCAAGCATGAACGGCAGCGTGCCGCTGTAAGTCAGAGCCTGCGCCACCAGCCGGTTCCTGCCCGTCATCCAGTGTCCTTTCGATTACTGCTATGGATATAAGGCGCTCCTGCGGGTGCGTCCAAAAAAATCACGTGACTCTTTACAACCTTCAAAAACTCGCCATATTAAAACGGTACGGTAGCGTTTCATTGCAGAACAGCGTCGATGCGCGGTTCTCAACAGCGAGGAAGACGATCATGAAGCTCAAGATGGCTACGCTCAGTGTTCTCACAGCGATATCCCTTGCCATAGCGCCTGTTAAGCCTGCTTCGGCGCATGGATATCATCACCACGGCTTTCCGATCATCGGCGGCCTGTTTGCGGCGGGGGCTGCGATCACCGGTGCTGCGGTTGCGGTGGCAACGGCTCCGGTACGGATCGTCGCTAACGCCGTTGCCCCGTATCCGTACCCGCAGGGCTACTATGCGCCTGCTCCCGCGCCGGTTTATTACCCTGCGCCGCAGCCGGCTCCCGTCTACTATGCGGCGCCGCGTCCTGTGTATTACGCGGCTCCGGGGGCTTACGGTTATCAGCAGCCCGTCTACGCCTATCCTCAAGAGTAAGGGTGATGGGCATGCCCGCGAAACCGCCCCGCGGCGGCGGCGGCCGGCCGTCCCGCGAGGCGGCGGTGAAGATCTAGGGGCAGATTGTCGATGTAAAGAGACACCTGTTCTTCGCGCATGGCTACGGCGCGACCAGCGTCGAGGCCATCGCCCGCGCG
>CALMVH010000274.1 GCA_937873165.1 uncultured Rhodospirillales bacterium | reverse complement strand
CCTTGTCGGTTTCGGCCGAAGCCCGGTCGGCAATATCCGGCTCCTGGATGCCGCCGTCCTGGAGGTTGGTCAGCGTCTCGCTGGATTCGGACAGAAGCTCCGCCCGCCAGCGCACCAGCTTCTGCCGAAAATATTCCAGCATGGTTGGGTTCATGAATTCTTCGTCTTCCGAGGGAAGATAACCGGGCGGCAGGGTCGTGCTGTTCATCATGAAACCGGACTAAAGGAAACGATACGCCGTTTCAAGCGGCGTATCGTCGATCATAGTAACCAAAAACAGATTAGGCTGCGATCGCTTCGTCCGCGGTATCGCGCAGGCGGGCAGCCTTGGTGCGCGCTGAAAGGCTCTTTCGTGCCCCCTCATCCCCGTGCATCATCAGGTTGTACAGTTCCTGGCGGCCGCGCGACAGCCGACTCTTGATCGTGCCGACCGCACAGCCGCATACCGCCGCGGCTTCCTCGTAGCTGAAACCGCTGGCTCCCACCAGGATCAGGATCTCGCGGTGTTCACGCGAAAGCTTTGTCATGCAACGGCGCATTTCCTGCAGCTCAAGATGCGAATCCTGACTGGCTGCGACTGCGAAATACTCAAGTGCGCCATCCTCGATCGAGTCGAAGCGAATCTTGTTGCGGCGCAGATTGTTGACGTGAAGGTTGCGCAGGATCGTAAATAGCCAAGCCTTCAGGTTTGTGCCTGGGGTAAACTGGTGTTCGGCCTTCAAGGCTCGAACGATGGTGTCTTGTACAAGATCGGCGGCCTTGTCGTGGCTCTGCGTGATCATCCGGGCGAACGCCCGCATATGCGGGATGAAACTGACGATTTCCTGGCTGAACTGCGACGATGACATCGACTACCTCGTTTTTACCAACCGTTAATCCGGTTTTGTATGGTTAAAAAACACGATCATTCCGAAAAAGTTCACCCGCGCCGTCCAAATAGGCGCGCGGCATGTTATAAGCGGACGATCATCCGCCTGAAGGCTTGTCATGTTCCCGGAAGCCCTGCCTCGAACCGTTCTCATCGTCGAAGACGATCCCATCATCGCGACGCACCTTTCGTGGCTGATTGCCGCCAACGGCTACGAGGTCGTCGGTACGGCGGATGAGTTCGAGGAAGCGCTTGCGATTGCCGAACGCAAGCGCCCGCGCGTGGCATTGGTCGACGTGCATCTGCTGGGGACGATCGATGGCATCACCGTGGGGCGCGAACTGTCGAACCGCTACGACACTGCGCTTGTGTTCGTGACCGCCAACCTGGACATGGCGGTCAAGGGCATAACCGGCATGAAGGCGGAATTTGTCGGCAAGCCGTTCAGCGACCCCGAGGTGCTGACGGGGCTGAGGCGCGCTTTCGATAGCTAACGCGGCCTGGTGCGCGGATCGAACCGGGTCCGTACGCCATCACCAGCAAAGTTGCAGGCCACAACGGTAACGAAGATCATCAAGCCAGGCCACACCGCCAGGCGCGGATCGTCGTAGATCGTTTCCTGGGCATTGGTCAGCATGTTGCCCCAGCTTGCCTGCGGCGGCTGAATGCCCAATCCCAAGAAACTGAGAATGGACTCGGTCAGGATCATCGATCCAACCGACAGGGTCGCCGCCACAAGCAAAGGCGACAAGACATTCGGCAGAATGTGGCGCAGCGCGATGCGGAACGGAGACACGCCCAGGGCACGGGCGGCACGGACATAGTCGCGGGTACGGACCGACAGGGTTTCCGCCCGCACCAGCCGCGCCGCCACCGTCCATCCGAACAGGGAAACGATGATCACGATCCGGATAATCGCAAACCAGGGCGATGCAGCGGCAGCCGCAGGGATGCCAAGTTTCGTTACGTCCATGGCGGACAAGACGATCAACACCGGCAGGATCGGCAGCGCCAGCACACCATTGGTGAGGCCCGTCAGCGTGGAGTCAGCAAGTGTGCCGCCCGCACCTGCGGCAAGGCCGATGACCGTTCCAAAGACGGCGGCGGCAGTGGCGGCGGCGAGCCCTACGGACAGTGACACGCGTCCGCCTTCGAGCAAGCGCAGCAACAGGTCGCGACCCAGCTCGTCCGTGCCCAGCCAGTGATGCGCGTTGGAACCCTCGTGTACGTGGTGCAGGTCCAGCGCATCCGGTGGCGATCCGAAATGCGTGGCCAGCGGAGCGCCTGCGAAACACGCCAGCACAAGAATGCTCAGGAAGACTGCCGACATGGTGGCGATGCCGGGGAAGCGCAGACTCCTCATGCGCCTGTTGCCTGGATGCGCGGATCCAGCCACGCGTACAGGAGATCGGCGATCAGATTCGCGAGGATGATCATCGCGGTCGCAAACAGCAGGGCCACGAGCGCCAGATTATAGTCGTTGCCCATGATGCTGTCGTAGATCAGCTTGCCCATGCCCAGATATCCGAACACCGTCTCGGTCACCAGCGCGCCGGAGAACAGCATGCCGAGATCGAGCGCGGTGATCGTTACCAGCGGCAGCAGGGCGTTGCGCAGGGCGTGGACCCAGACAATGCGGCGCTGCGAGGCACCCTTCGCCCGGGCCGTGCGGATGTAGTCCTGTCCCAGGCTTTCGATCATCGCGGAACGGACATGACGCATGTACATGCCAAGGTTCAGCATCGTCAGCGTGACTACGGGCAGCACAAGGTAAGGCAGGCGCATCAGGAGCGTCGGATTGTCGACCGGCGGCGACATTCCGCCAGCCGGCAGAAGCTGCAGCTTGACGGAAAACAACAAGACCAGCAGCAAGGCAAGCCAAAAGGGCGGCATTGAGATGCCGGAAAACGCAATGAAATTCAGGACGCTGTCTATTCGCGAGCCGGGCCGTCGCGCGGCCCTGATACCGAGCGGCACTGCCAGGGCAAGGCTGAGCGGCACCACGCAGGCGATCAACACTGCGGTGTTGGCGGCGCGTGGCCAGAGCGCCTGCAGGACCGGCTGGTGGGTGGCGCGGCTGTAACCGAAGTCACCGTGCAAGGCCGACGCGATCCAATGCTCGTAGCGCGTCGGCAAAGGCTGGTCGAGGCCGTAGAGTGCCTTCAAGCGCGCGGCGTCGGCCGTGGTCAGGTGCGGATTGGACATGATCGCCTGATCCAAGGGATCGCCCGGCATCAAGCCGATCAGCATATATATCGCGAATGAAACCGCCGCCAGAACCACGGCGGCTTCAACGAGGCGCCTTGCCAGCAGCAGGATCATCGGGAACCGTTCCTCGATTGTGCAGTTAGAACGCCAACAACATAATGGGAGTTTTCCATGCTGCATAGATTTTCCACCGTTCGCGTCGCAGCCCTGGGCGCGGTTGCTCTAGGCGCCCTGACCTCCGGTCATACCTATGCCGACCAGGGTTCCATGGCAGGTCAGTCGGCGGCCCCGATGCATGGCGTGTCGTCGGAAATGCCGGCGCAACCCGATCCTCAGATGGCCGCGGTGCTGGCGGCGCAGAAGAAGCTGGGCGTCAAGCCGCTGACGACGCTTTCGGTGGACGAGGCCCGCAAGCAGCCAACCGTCGCCGATGGCCAGAAGGAATTGTTGGCGGACGAACACAAGAGCATCGAGCCCGAAGCCGTCGAAAGCGTTGATCATATCAAGATCCCAGTTTCCAAAGACTACGAAGTCGATGCGCGGGTTTATACGCCGGCCGGCGCTTCGAAGGATCAGCCTCTGCCCGTTATCGTGTACTGGCACGGCGGCGGTTGGGTGATCGGCACGCTCGACGCTTACGACGCTACGCCCCGCGCCCTGGCGAACGGCGCGCATGCGGTGGTTGTGTCGTGCGACTACCGCAATGGGCCGGAGTATCGGTTCCCGACGGCGCACAACGACGCGCTGGAATGCTACCAGTGGGTAACCAAGAATGCCTCGAAGTTTAACGGCGATCCCAGCCGCATCGCGGTGGCGGGCGAGAGCGCGGGCGGCAACATGGCGGCCGACGTGGCCATCCAAGCCCGCGACCGCAAGCTGACGATGCCGGTTTATCAGCTTTTGGTGTATCCGGTCGCCGGCGGCGGCTTCAAGCAGCCCTCCTACCTGACCTACACCGACTCGAACCTGCCGTTGAACACGGCCACGGTCGAGTGGATGCTGCAGAACTATTCGGCCTCGCCTGCCGACGGCATGGATCCGCGCCTTGCCATCGTGAACGTGCCTGATTTCAAGGGCCTGCCGCCGGCAACCCTGATCACGGCCGAGATCGACCCCTTGAACTCGGAAGGCCGGGCCTACGCGAAGAAGCTGATAGCGGCGGGCGTGCCGGTCGACTATCACAACGTGACGGGCGTGACGCACGAGTTCTTCGGGCTCGGCATGACCGTCGACAAGGCCAAGCAGGCGGAGATGATGGCCAGTGCCGACCTGATGAAGGCCTTCGCGCATCAGCCGGTACAGGGCGGTAGCGAAAAGCCGTAACTCCTATGGCAGGGTAAGCACTATTTCCGTGCTTACCCTGTTTCGGGTGGCGTGCTACAGTGCCACGATGTAATCAGACATAGGATTGGATATGACCCAGTTGCGCCAGCCTAAGGCATCCAAGTTGTTTGCCGCTCTCGGAATGGCGCCTCTGGTGCTTGCCAGCCCGGCAAGGTCGCAACAGGTTGCATCCTATGGTTCCCCGAACCCGGATGCCTACTCAGTTGAGGTGAATGGCTTTCGGGCGGATGGCGGTCGAGTCACGACAACCACCTTGAACAACATCCCGAATGCGACACTGGCCCTCATGGCGGCGCCTGTGTACAGCATGAAAACGTTCGAAGCGACTGGGAGAGCTCTCGACGTCACCGCCTCGGTTAGCCGTCCAGAACGGCCGCAGGTAGGCTTGGCAAAATGCGAGCTACCCATCCAGACGCCGCAGGGTGCGACCGTTTCCTGCGACATGACATCCCTGCAGCCTGACGGAACGCCTGTCGGCAGAATGGTGACTGATCGTCAGACGTTCGCGCAACCGGTTTTGGATCAGCTTGCTCGCCAGATGGGGCTGAATACGCCAGGTCCTTAAGCAGTGATTCAGCAGTAAACTAGCCGAGCTCCTGTTCTCGAAAAGCAAATCCAACGCGGTGCCTTAACTCCGGCACCAGTTCCGCCTCGAACCACGGATGCTTGCGCAGCCATGACGTGTTACGCCAGCTAGGGTGGGGCAAGGGGATGAAACGCGGCAGGAAGTCGCGCCAGCGATGCACGGTTTCCGACATCGAGCCGGTTACCCCGTAGTCCTTCAGGTAATAACGCTGGGCGAAGCTGCCGCCTA
>CALMVH010000273.1 GCA_937873165.1 uncultured Rhodospirillales bacterium | reverse complement strand
CTACCTGGCCGAACGGGAGCCGGTGGCGTGATCGAGGCCGGTCTGAGACAGTGCTGCGCAGATGAGCGGCTCGTTCATCGTGGGGATCGCGCAGTCGCACAGAAGCGCGCATTCGACCGCGAAGGCGAGCAGATGCGGCGCTGCGCCGACTCAGCTGTTCATCGAGGCCCGCAAGGTGCGCCAGCTCAGATCCTGGTGGCCGCGAAACGCCGCTGGCAATGCTCAGGCGCCGTAATGCTCAGGCGCCGCGGAGCCGACGAGGGGCAAACCCGCCCAGGCCACGGATGATAGTTGGAACTTGAGCAACATGGCGACCGCAGGTTTAGTGGAGTTCCTGAAGTGTAGAGATGACGCACCGCCAAGCGTCGGAGAGCAGGCGGAACGCGTACGGCGCGGCAGACCGCACGCTGCTCCGAACATGACTGCGATTTGAGGAATGATCGGTCTGCCTTCCACAGCTGCGCTCGACCACGAACGAAAACGCCTGCAGCGCTCACCATGGGCGCTCTGGTGCGGTCCTGGGCGCCCCCTAAAACTGCAGCATCTCGCCTGCATTTTGCGGCGCAAGTGGCGGCGTCGAGAGCGATCGGGGCGGTATCAATCATGGGTGCGGAGGCGGAGACCAGTCGCGGCCTAACGATAATTCTGCGTAGTAACAGTCGGACAGGAAAACACATTCAGCCTTCTCTTGCCGGGAACGCTCATCTCCGCGTCTGATAACTGCAATCGTGCGCGCAGCGCGTCAAGAACATCTCACGCTTTGACGCGATGACTTCGCTATGATTTTACAGGATGAGCTACGAAATAGTAGTTGATTCGAGCGTAGTATTGATGGCAAAAACTGTTCAGTGTTTGCGGCGCGCGATCAGCAAGAAAGTCTGCAAGAAGAGATACTGTCATTCCGACCTCGCTAAAGAGATTGAATATCGCATCTGGGGTAGATCCATAGAAGTCAGCCCCACCCAGTCCGTGTTCAAAGACAATGATCGGGCGCGATCGGCGGATGGTTTCTTTAGCGCCGGTCAACAGCAGCAGCTCGGCACCTTCGACATCGATCTTGATGAAGTCGACAACCAGCCCTGGTGCGATATCGTCGAGCCTACGTGTTGGCACCGTCACGACCCGCCCGGTCACAATCTTCTCCGAGAAGGATCGATCCTTAAGGCCGCTCAGTGCTACATCATCCCCGTCATAGACATGGAAGGTTGCTTGACCGTTCTGGTCCGACAAGGCGGTAGCGAACAATTGTACACGGCTGTCGTTAGCGTACCGCCTCGTCAGCTTATCATGAAGTTCCGGGATCGGTTCGAAACCGAGGAAGCGTCCTCTTGGACACTGCCGCATCATCGGGCGAAGCATCGAACCGCGATGGCACCCTGCATCGACGCAGACTGCATCCGGTGGTAGCCGGCGAATAATCGCCATGGTCTGAGCGTCGTAGGGGTCGTATTTGCGACGAAGCATGAAACGCCAGGTTGCCCGCAGCATCGGCTCAGCCGGCGTGTCCTCCGCCCAGTCTTTCAATGCCTGAAGTTTGAACATTCCTGACCTGCCAGCTTATCGCATCTACTGAGAGATAGGTCAATCATAGCAGCCTCCGTGGGCTCTGGCACGTAGGCAGAGGTTGATGAGACGTCGGCGCTGGTCGAGGACCATGCGCAATGAGTGGCAGCAATGGTCAAGAGTGCCGACGCAGGAAGCAGATACCCGGTTCGACAGTCATCTGTTGGGCATGAACTGCCACACGTTCTTCAATGAACTCTGCTTGAGCGGTGGAGGGCAGCGTGGTGGTGTGGTGAACGGCGAGCCTGACCGAACCGTGCCATCCGGCTTGGTCGAGCAGCACCACGGCGTGGCAGCCAGGGTCGACGGCAAGGCGGATTTCCACAAGGTGCTCAGCCATCGCGCTCGTATCGTTCCAGGCAGCGAGTTGGTACTGCCGTGCTGATGACCATATCGTGCTGTTGAGTACATAAGGAGAGTTTCCGTCCACATCCGGGTCGCAAATAGGTTCCTGGAACGACCGTGAGGGGCGCAGAGCCGCCCGGCCGCTCTTCGGCGTAAACTGGCCGATAGTGGCTTGTCTGCTTCGGAATGCAAGGAAGCCCTGAACTGATAATGATGCGTGTAGCTGCACGTAGTTTATGTTGCCATCCGATGATGTCCGGTAGTCGGTGACCGCGAGGTTCAGCCGTCCGCGCCGAGATAGCATGCCTGCAGCGCTCGTCCTCATCCAGCTTCACGTGGGCGGACAGCAGCGCCTTGACGCTGGCCTGCTAGTCGGGAGCGAACCGCACGATTGATTTGGAACCGACGGACTCCCGAGCCGCCTGGAGCAGGCGGCGACGCGTGGCGATGTTCGACAGCCATGCCCGACACCAACGAGGGGTGGCCGCGATGATCACGCCAACCCGCTTGAGAGCGGTCCAGCGCCCCTCACTCGGCGACGAGCGCCCGCTGGCTTCGCCGGTGTGCATCGCGGCGCTGCGCTTCGACGAAGACCCGCGTCACCTCGGGATGGGCGGCCTTGATGCGCTGCTCGATGCGCGTCACCGCCGCCTCCACTTCGGCGGCGGGCCGGCCGTGCGTGAACTCCAGGCTGATCGCCGCCAGAACATCGGCCGGGCCGAAGTGCAT
>CALMVH010000272.1 GCA_937873165.1 uncultured Rhodospirillales bacterium | reverse complement strand
ACACAGGGGGTGTCACGATAACCGCCGGCAGGGGCAATGGCGCGGCAGCGGGTGCGGCGGGGGCATCTGCGGCAAAGGCCATGTGCGACACAAACAATCCAGCCAGGGCTGCAAGGGTAAAACGGGCGTTCATCCAGACCTCAATCTTTATGGGGGGAAGCATAAAGCCAAAATCGGCAGGGTAAAGCCCGGTAGCGGACTAATCTCCTCTAAGCCCTGCCAAGGGCCTGCGCTGCGATCCAAATGGATTGTTGTGGCTTCTTCCTGGACCCTGATCCATAGTTTCGGCATGGAGCAGGTTCCATCGTCGCTGGGCATTGCAATGCAGGCTGCTCTCGACAGCCTGCTGATCAAGGCCGTGTCGCAGATACCGGCTACGGTTACGAGCCTGCCGGATAACCTTCAGCTTGGTGTGCGGCCGCAAATTCTCAGCGGAACCGTGTTGCCGCAAACTCCCGGCAATCCTGCGGGCCAGGCCACCATCCAGACGGGCGCAGGCCCTATCACCGTCTCGCTTGCCGATCCGTCCGTGGCTCTGCCCAAGGGTGTGGTGAACCTTGTTCTGCAATCGGGCAACCCTCCCGCGGCTACGATCTTTGTCCCGGCATCATCCCAGACTGTTCAGGCGGCTCCGCTTGCGACTGCCTCGCAAGCAGCCGTTCAGCAATCCGTGCAAGCCGCCGCGCAGGCGCCGCTTCCGCCGCTTGCCGTGGGGCAGGTGGTCACGGCCATTGTGCTGCCTCCCTTGTCCCGCGCCTCGGGTGACCAGCAGCCCGCCACCAGCGCCGCGATGCCTGCTATCCCCACCGCCTTAGCCGGATCGAGAACAGCCGCGCCCCTGCCATCGGGTACAATCCTGCAATCAGCCATCGCGCCGATACAGGCTGGTTCGTCCTCAAGCGCGCCGCCGGACTCTCCTCAGGCCGAGGAACTCGTGTCGCCAGCCGGCGCGACGCCGCCGGCAACGCCCCCCCAAGCGACCCAGCAGTTCGTCATCCTCGCCATGACGGCGGACGCGGAGCCTGCCGGAATCGCGACAGTCAACAACCCCGTTCCGGATGTTGCAGTCCCAGGAACCCTGTCGGCATCCGGCGTGGCGACTCCCGCAAGCAACACCCCTGTCGAGGCGATTCCTGCCGCGGCCACCTCCACGCAAGCGGTCCCTACCGGAGCGGCTCCTGCCGGAGCGCCTCCCATCGTAGCGACTGTTGTCGCGGCCACGATGTCGGGGCGTCCTGTACTGGCGGCCGCTACGCAGACATTGATCGTGACACAGCCGTCATCCGCCCTGCCTGGAACACAGATTGTCCTGCAACGGGTCGCCGTGTCCGCACCCGCCGGAACTGCGACCGCCTTGCCCATGCCAGCCGCGCTCAATTCACTGCCCCTTGCGGCCGGGGGGCAGCCTGCCTGGCCGGCGCTTGCGCAGCTGGTCTCGCAGCTAGCCTCCCGGCCTGAAAGCCTGGCGATGCTAACATCCATCATCCCCAAGCTGGAGGCGGGGTTTGCCGCTCAACTGGTCGCGTTCGCAACGCCCGCGAAATCAGGGTCCGGTGCGCCGGGGTGGGCATTCGAAGCAGAGTCTTCTCAGGCGGGTGCGTCCAAGGCTGCGCCTGCCGAAGGCGGTCGCATTCCGGCCAGCCTTTTGACCCGGCTGCAAGACGATATAGCCGTGTCGGCACGAACCGGATCGCCTTCGCATGACTCCCGCTGGCAATCCATCAGCGTGCCTGTTTTGAATGGCGAGACGCTTGAAGCGGTCCAGATGTTCGTGCGGCGTCAGCCCGATGCCGACGAAACCCGGGACGGCGAGGAGTCCAGCCAGGCGGGCCTCCGTCGAGGCGCCTCCACGCGTTTCCTGGTGGAGATCAGCCCCAGCCGCCTTGGACCCGTGCAACTCGACGGGCTGTTGCGCGGCCAGCGCGACGGCCTGACACGCCTGGATATGGTTGTGCGGCCCGCCACCAGTCTCGACGAGGACCAGACTCGCGAGGTGGACCGGCTGTTCCAGACGGCCCTGTCCGCGGCCGGGCTGAAGGGCACGCTGATGATGCAACCGGGCCGCCACGGCTTCGTGCTGCCGCAAAGCGACGAGCCGCACCGCTTCACCCGCATGGTATGATCAGGGCGGCCGAACAACGGGAACGTATCCGCACGGCGCCCGTTGAAAGCGCATCTGAATCATGGAGATCGCTATGTCTGCCCCGGAAAGCCTGAAAGAAACCTACGCCGATGAAATGAAGGATCTCTGGTCGGCCAATGACCAGATGACCAAGGCCGTCGAGACCATGTCCGAGGAGGCTCACGATCCCAAGCTGAAGAAGATGCTGGAAGACTCGATTTCGGGCATCAGGAAGCATTCGGATACGCTGAAGGCGCTGCTTGAGGAAACCGGCGAGGAAGTCGAGAAGGAGCACTGCAAGGGCATGGAAGGCCTAGTCAAGGAAGCGCTGAAGCACACGGTCAAGGAGGCGCCGGAAGACGGCGAGCTACTGGACATTGCGATCATTGCCCAGTACCAGCGCATGTCGCACTATGGCCTTGCCGGTTTCGGTTCAGCCGCTGCCTACGCCAACGCTCTTGGCATGAAGGAACACGTTACGAAGCTGAAGGGTATCGTTTCGGAGATCTACAAAGCCGATGAGTTCGCCAGCAAGCTGGGCGAAAAAGCCGCCAAGGCCGCGCCGCAGGATAATTGATAGGATGTGGGTGGCAGGATTCGCCGTTACACGCGGCGGAGTCTTGCCACTTCCTATTAACTAGGGCCGCCGCATCCTGTCAGATTGTAGTGGCTGCGCCGAAGCGACTCCAGCCGCACCTTGGTATCGCGATCGGGGTAGTCCCTGGCTTCCTGCTGGGTAGCAAGGATCTTGAGCCGAACGCCTTGGAGGCGCTCTTCCTCGTGCCGCCCTGCCAGTAATTCTTCGATCCAGCCCATACAGCCTCCCCCGTCGCACCGTCTTCCGCATGCTCTATAACGATGGATTCAGCGCGTAGCGATAAAAATCGTTTGTCGCGCAGCTCCTCTGGCGTCCAGACGATGCAGACCGCCAGCGGCATGTCTCGAAACTTGGGTGCACGTGTGCCCACTGATCTCTTGAAAGGTTCACCATGCCGGCAGCCGCCATTTTCGACGTCGACGGAACTCTCGTCGACTCCGTCGATCTGCATGCACGGGCGTGGCAGGATGCGTTGATCAAGTTTGGCCATCAGGTTACCTTTGAACAGGTGCGGGAGCAGATCGGCAAGGGCGGAGATCAGTTGATCCCCGAGTTTCTAACGGCAGACGATCAGGCCAACCATGGCGAGGACATGGAAGCCTGGCGCGGGAAGCGGTTCAAGGCAGAGTATCTGCCGATGGTGCGGCCTTTCTCGTCGGTGCCGGAGCTTCTGAAACGCGTGCGCAAGGCGGGATTGAAGGTCGCCGCAGCCTCGTCCGCCAAGAAGAAAGAGCTGGACATCTATCTTGACATCGCGAAGGTCAGGAAGCTTATCGACGAAGCTATTT
>CALMVH010000271.1 GCA_937873165.1 uncultured Rhodospirillales bacterium | reverse complement strand
CTGTTGGCTGTTTCGCTTTTGTAGCCGGTTCAGCCAGCAGGGCCAACCGCATTTTTCGCAGCCGCGACGATGCACAGGAACGACGCAGCCTCCAGGCTTGCGCCGCCCACGAGCGCACCGCCGACATCCGGCAGCTTCAGGATTTCGGCAGCGTTGTCCGGCTTGACGGATCCGCCATAGAGGATTCGAGACTCCGAAAGGTTGGGCCGTCGGCCCTCCAGGGTCTTGCGCAGGGCACTGTGCATCGAAACGATCTGATTGCTGCTGCACGACTTGCCGGTACCGATCGCCCAAACGGGTTCATAGGCGACCACGATTGCCGCGCCGTCCGGAATATCGGGCAAGGATTGCAGCAGTTGCCGCGACACGTACTGCTCGGCATCGCCGCTCCTGCGGATATCTTCGGTTTCGCCGACACAGATGATGGGCGTCACGTCGAAGCGCAAGGCAGCCGCCGCCTTGGCCGCGACAAACTTGTCGCTTTCCTGGTAGTGCGCTCGCCGTTCGGAATGACCCACGATCACAAAGCTGGCTCCGACATCGCGCAGCATCCGCGCTGAAATATCGCCGGTAAACGCGCCTTTCTCTTCCGGGTGACAGTCCTGGCCGCCCAGTGCGACGGGGGAGCCGGCCAGATCCTGACCCACCACCGTCAAGACAGTGAATGGCGGGCAGATCACGATGTCGGCACCGCATTTAGGCGCGTGCAAGGCAACGCTGGTCGCCAGGCTTTCCGCCTCGGCGCGCAGTTCATTCATCTTCCAGTTTGCGACGATCAGCTTGCGGGGAACGCTCATGGCTACTCCTTTAACACCGATCACCCGCGTGTCGAGTGTTGCCGAGCGTTGCAGGTCTTTCTATGATCCGCGCCATGCTTCAGGCCTTCCATAAATTATCGACCTCGCCGGGCGCCCGCGTCCTGTTTGCGGTCCTGCTCTTCGCTTTCGTGATCTTCGGCATTGGCGATGTGCTGCGGCAGCGCGGCGGCGATAGCACCGTTGCCGTTGTCGGCGGCGAGGATCTTTCGTCCGACCAGTTGATGAGCGCCTTCAACAACGTCACCCATGGAAAAATCGATCCTGCGACAGCCCGTAAGATGGGTGTGCTGAACAGCGTGCTGAACAGCATGATCGACGATACGCTGGCCCGCCGCGCCGCGATCGACGACGGCATGGTTGTCGGCAAACCGGAAATCCTGGACATGATCGCCAAAATACCGCAGCTGCGCGATGACAAAACCGGCGAAGTTGACCGTGCCAAGTTCCACGAAATGCTGGCGGCCCAGCATTGGTCCGAGGCGGACCTGATCGACTACCTGCAGCACCAGACCATGTTGCGCCTGATCGGTGAAGCGCAGCTCGGCCCCGTGCACCCACCGAAGATCCTCGTCGATGCGCTGTACGGGTACGCCCGCGAACAACGGCGCGGGAGTATCATCCGAGTGCTGGATGCAGCCATGCCGGTACCCACCCCGACTGCTGACGAACTCACGAAATATTACCACGCGCACGAGTCCAGCTATCAAGCGCCGGAGTACCGTAGTTTCAGTTTCCTCGCCCTGTCGCCGACCGACCTTGTCAAGGGCGTGACCGTGTCACCGGACGAGGTCAGGAAGGAATATGACGCGCATGCCGATCGCTTCACGGTTCCAGACCGGCGCGATGTTGTCCAGCTGATGGTCGCCGACGAGGCCCCTGCCAGGCAGGTCTCGGCCCTGGTCAAGGCCGGTAAGTCGCTGGAGGAGGCCGGCAAGGCCGCAGGTGTGTCTGCTGCGCCGCAGGACATGGGACTGGCAGCCAAGACCGACTTGCCGCAGCCCCTGCAAGAACCGGTTTTCGCGGCGCAGGCAGGTCAGACTCTTGATCCCGTTCAGACCGATTTCGGTTGGGACGTTCTAACGGTCAAGCGCATCGAACCCGGCCATGTACTGCCCTTCGAACAGATTCACGACGAGATCGAGACAAACCTGAAAACGGCGGCGGCGCGGGACAAGCTGGCAGACGAAGCGAAGAAGATCGACGACCAGCTTTCGGGCGGAGCGTCGCTTGCCGAGGCGGGCAAGCCGGTCGGACTGACCCCGGTCCAAGTCAACTCGGTCGATGCCAGTGGCCTGCCTGCGAAGGCAAATCCTATTATATCACTGAAAAATCACGACGATATTCTAAAAGCTGCTTTTCAGTCCACCAAGGACACATCGCCCCAAATCCAGGATGGGGCCGATGGTTCGGTATTTGCCGTTCAGGTGACCAATGTGACGCCGCCCGCCTTGAAAGCTTTTGACGACGTTCGAGGCGAGGTAACCAAAGCCTATATCGCCCAGGCCAAGGGCGATCTTGCAAAACACCGCGCGGAGGACTTCCTGAAGCGGTATCAGTCCGGCACGCCGTTCGCGGCCATTGCCAAGGATCTGGATCTCACCCCATCGCCTGTCGGTCCGGTCAACCGCATGCCGAAAGACAAAGGCACCGATCGCGACGTCCTGAAAACTCTGTTTTCGCTGTCAAAGCCAAACGAAGCCGGTATTGCACAAACAACCGATGGACCTGTGCTGGTCCTGATGACGGACATCACGCCCGCCAGAACGGTAGACCCTATCGACGCCGCCACACTGACATCCTCAGTGTCCGACCAAATGCAAAAGGACAACGAAGCCGCCTATGAACTGGCGTTACGTAAGGCCTATGACGTCAAGATCAACGACAAAGTTCTGACCGGGCTAACAGGTGGCGACTGACCCATATCATTCAAATTAAGGAGTAAAAGCGTAGGGTTGATGAATTTGGCTCAGCAAAGGCTGAAGAGGACCGCTATTGCTGCCAAGAAGCGAATTTGCGGCGGAGCATGCTTCAGTTTGTAACTCATTGATCAACGAGTTGAACATCTGCGTAGCCAAACCGGTCAAAATAGCCCCTAGGTTAAAGCCGCTGCCAGCGCCCGAGAATGCATTGATCAGAGAATTAGCTTGTGAAAACAAGCCATTCAGGCATCCAAAGAAGCTCGTGGGTTGCTGGACCGTCTGGTAGGCGGTGTTGTACTCTTGAGCATAGGCATAGTTAGAAGCGCTACTCAGGGCAGGGGCGACCGTCGACTGGTCGCAGCCAACAGTGGCGTTGGGATTGTAGGTACTGCTTAACGTGTGACCAATCGCATAAGCTTTCTCACTGACCCCGGACAGTGCAAGTCCAAGGATCAGAGCTCCCGCAAAAACGGTTTGCTTCATTTGTTTCGGCGATCTTTTCATCGACGGTCTCCTGTATCGTTACAGACTATATCGAAAGTCCCTAAATTTGTCGAGAGTTACGGTGTTGGCTTTACTGCCCAGCCCGAGACAGCCGGCGCTACTGCCCAACCAGCGGGTTCAGTACTGCTTGCCAGCCGCGTAGTGCTAGACTTGCCTAGCCAGCCTGCTTTTCCTGGAACAGCTCTCCCGGTCATTAGCTGTACCCCACGCATATCCATCTGTGGATGCGGCGCCTGGCGCATGTTATCCATGTTCCAGACCTTTCCAGACGCGACCACAGTTTGTCCGACCAAACTTTGCAGCTTGAGCGCGCCAGAAGTACTAGATACGTTTATCAACGCTACTTCGCTGGTGTAGTTGGGTATCTGTGCGACGACATCGGCATTCATAGGGTCGTCCCCAGTGATATTCATTTGTTTTGCGGGTTTAAGCGCAAAGAACGAGGCTGTCTGACCATCAGGCAGTTTGTAACTGTCTTGAACGATCTCCCCCGTAATCTGCACGTCGGCGCCGAGAGGAATGGTATCCGCTAGCGCCGTACCGGAGTACACTCCCATCAATCCAACCAGCCCCATCAATGCGGCTACCGGACGTCTCATGGTGTTGCTGCTGGATCGCATACGACGCTCCCTGGTGTGTTGCCTTCTTTGATCTCAATCCCTTTAACCATATTCGTCAGCTGGGAGTCGGTGAGCGATGACATGAGTGTACTGGTCGTGACCCCTCCACCTATCTGCCCAACAAGAAAACTGGCATAAGCCGAGGGATTATTATTGTCGCTGCTGGGTGCATAAATATTCATAGCACCCAAAATAGTTTGAGACTGATAACGCGTAGTACCTAGATTATTCTTGACAGCCTGCTCCCCAGCAGCAGCGTCATAGAATACTGCAAGTGGGGCTTTACCAGACGCCTTCATGCTTCCAATTCCTCCATGAGATCGGGCCCAAGCTCCGTCGGCCGTATTACCAGCATTGTTTGTACGCCACGCTGGTGCACCTTGGCTCCAAATACAAACTTGAGCTTTTCCGCCGCCCGACGGAGTCGGATAGGTATATGTAACAGCAAATCTTGGACCATCACCACTCTGATGCGCTTCTACTGGCTTTCCAGCAGGAATAGGTCCTGTAA
>CALMVH010000270.1 GCA_937873165.1 uncultured Rhodospirillales bacterium | reverse complement strand
CACTTATAGATTAACGCGGGCCGTTAGTTTGCAAGCGCCAAGCGCGGGACAGGAAGCCAGACATCTGCGCGGCATTCCCTTCCTGGACATTACTGGGTTTGCCTTCAATCGCCAAATTAGGCTCAATAAGTCTCAGCTGCGGCGGAGCGGCTGACGGCGCTAGATTGGCGACAACATCGCCTGCTTCTAACACACCACCCTGGCCTTTAACGGCACTCTGTTTCTTGACCAGCTCGAAGCCCGATATGCTGGTGGCAGCGGGCGTTACGGTGGACACCTGACCGGGGCCATAGTTGACGCCCGCCTTCGACCCCGGCATCCCAAACCGCTTGATCGTAGTTGGTTCTCCCCTCGAAGCATCGCCCGCCAGCACGTAGACCTGATAACCTGACTCGGTGATCCTGATATTGGACAAGAGCTGCGAGCTGCCCTTGATTGGGTCGTCCAGACAAGGATTGGGGTTCTGGGCGGTAGGCCCGGCAGCTGAGCAGATCTTCAAATTATACCCGCCTTCCTTGCCGGAGCTCGCATACGTGAATGCCAGCAGCTTTTTATCCGGTGACAACGCCGCTTCCGTCACACCCCGCGAAATAACTAATTGGCCGTTGAAGGTCAGTGATCCATCGGCGTCGACCGGCAAAGCTTCCGACGGAACAAGCAAGTTCGTGTTGAAATCCTGCGCCCTGGCAGACGGAGCCGTCGTAATCCCCGAACCGGCGGCAGCCGATCCCCCTAGAAGAATGGCAGCTACTTTGCCGATCGAGCGGCGTGGTTTTGTGTTCGTCATGAACATTTATTACCGAAACTTTAAGAACACGTCAATCCGGTTCCACATCATTACCAAGTAATAGTTCACACCGCCTCTCAAGCCCGCGCCCATTCCACTGTCCGGGCCAGACCATCCTGCCAGGAAATGCGGGGTTTCCAGTCGAGTTCGCGCTGGATCAGCGAGATATCCAGCACGTTCACCGGTACGTCGGCCGGACGCGCGGGCAGGTACGTGCGCGGTACGGCGCGTCCGATCAAGGCTTCAATATCGTCGGCTATGCGGTTGATGCTGAGGCCCGTACCCGATCCGACATTCATCACCCGCGCCGGCCCCGCGAAACCCGCCGCCGCGATCATGGCGTTCACCACGTCGTCGATGTGCAGGAAGTCGCGCACGACCTCGCCATCGCCCCAGATCTCGAAACCTTTCTTGTCAAGCGCCTGCCGGATCATAGCGGCCACCACGCCCTGCCGCCGCCGCGCGGATTGAAACGGACCGTAGGGGTTTGCAATGCGCAGTACGACCGAGTCCAGTCCGTGCAGGTGTTTGTACAGGCCAAGATATTTTTCAATGGCCAGCTTGCCGATGCCATAGCTGCAGATCGGATCGGTGTGAGCTGTTTCGGTAATCGGCACGGTTTGTGGAACGCCGTAAACCGTGCCGCCCGATGACGCGAACACAACGCGCTCGACTCCCTCGGACCGGCAGAGGTCCAGCAGCCGCAACGTCGTTAGCACATTGCTTTCGACATCGCCGGCGGGATCGTGATTGGAACTCTCAGGCGTCGAACCGCTGATCAGGTGGAAAACCACGTGCTGGCCCTCCACCGCGCGCGCCAGCGTCGAGCTATCGCGAAACTCTCCCTGCCGCCAGTCGATGCGGGAGCCTGCGAAGGTATCTTCCTTGCGGTTGCGCCCAAACCCCAGAACCGTGGCACCCGAACCAGCGAGCCGGTGGCACAGGTTGGTTCCGATAAAGCCGCCCGCCCCCAGTACCAGGCAGTTGCGGCCAGCCAGCGATGAACTGTTGCTCAGGTGCGGCTCGCGTGCCACGCGTAGGCCGACGCCACGATCTCCTGCACGCCGGGATAGGTTGGTTTCCAGCCAAGGTCGCGTCGGACCGCCGTCGAGTCGGCCACAAGGCGCGCGGGGTCGCCGAGGCGGCGCGGACCGAAGCTGTGAGGCACGTCGTGCCCCAGCGCTTCGAACGCCCGCAGGATTTCTCCGATCGAAGTTCCCTGCCCGTTGCCGAGATTGTACGACGCGCTGCCGCCGCCTTCCAGAAGCGCCTTGACCGCCAGCACATGCGCGGAGGCGAGGTCGGCGACATGCACATAGTCGCGAATGGCCGTACCATCGGGCGTGGGATAGTCGTTCCCGAAAATCTGCAAGGCCGGTATCCGGCCAAGCGAGGCAAGACACGCGCGCGGGATCAGGTGGCTTTCGGGATCGTGCGCCTCACCAATCTCGCCATCGGGCGAAGCGCCTGCCGCGTTGAAGTAGCGCAGGGC
>CALMVH010000269.1:1477-1758 GCA_937873165.1 uncultured Rhodospirillales bacterium | reverse complement strand
GCGATAAAGGTGTTCCGCCCTACATGCGCCTCGACAACTGGGTGGCGCGCGCCTGTCAGGTTCAGCGCCGGACTATCGGACAGCACAGGTCGGACATAGGCCTGCGCCGCCGCCAGTTCCGCGTTGGCCGACGCCACATCGATCGCGGACAGGATGGCGGCCATGGCCGCGATATCGCTGTTTTGCGCCACGACATCCTGCCGAAGCGCGCCGAACAGCTCCAGCTCCATGGCGATCGCCTTGCCCTGCGACTCCGAAACGCGCCGCTCCATGTCGGCCAG
>CALMVH010000269.1:367-1467 GCA_937873165.1 uncultured Rhodospirillales bacterium | reverse complement strand
GCCGTCGAGAACCGCACGGCGCCCGCCATGGTTTGTCGATGGAAGTAACGGCCCGGCGGCGCGGCTGTCATCAGCTTGTCGGCGTGGGCCGGGCTTACCTCGATGTGATAGCCGATCACGTTGTTGTGCCGGATGCGCAAGGGGGCGCCGGTGTCGGCGGCATATTGCTGCTCCAGCGCTGCGATCAGCCGGCGGCTTTCGTCGCGCAGGGTGCGTTGCTCGTCCAGCGCAGGCGCGTAGCCTTCGGCGATAAAGCCGCCATCGCGCGCCAGCAAGGGCATTTCCGGCCGCAGCGCGCGTCCAAGCTTTTCACCCAAGGGGGTCAAGAAAGGCAGGGCTTGCGCAAAGCTGTCGAACCGGGGCGTCAGTGATTGCAGCCGCCGTTTCAGGGTTTCAGCGGCGTCGATGCCGTCCCGCAGCGCGGCCAGATCGCGCGGCCCGCCCCGGTCCAGCATCAGGCGCGACAGGGCGCGTTCGATGTCGGGGCAACCGCACAGCACAGTCCTTATCTCGCCGCGCAGCGCTCGCTCGGCAACAAAGGCTTCAACCTCGTCCAGGCGGCCTTCGATGGTCAGCCGGTCCGTGGAAGGCCCGGACAGCCGTTCGCACAATAGGCGCCCTCCCCCGGGGGTCATCGTACGGTCGAGCGTGTCCAGCAGGCTGCCTGCGCGGCTGCCGGACAGGGTTCGGGTCAGTTCGAGGTTACGCCGTGTCGCATGATCGATCTCCAGCATGCCGCCGGTTGCGATTCGCTTTGGAAAATCCAGCTTCGGAATGGCGGTTTTCTGCGTCAGTTCCAGGTAAGCCACCAGCCCGCCAAGCCCCGAGATTTCAGCCCGGCTGAAATTGCCAAACGAGTCGAGCGTCGCGACGGCATAGAAGTCCTGCAGCCGCTTGCGGGCCGCTTCGCTGTCAAATAGCCGCGCCGGCTGCACGGTCAGGAACGGCTTCCATTCGGCCAGCATCTCGAACCAGGCCGGTTTTTCCGTCATCCGGTCGGCGATCAGGATTTCGCGAGGCGCAAGACGGCCAAGCACGCTGCCGACATCGGCTTCCTGCGCCGGTTCCACCGCGAGATAGCCGGTCGAAAGGTCCAGGCA
>CALMVH010000269.1:0-357 GCA_937873165.1 uncultured Rhodospirillales bacterium | reverse complement strand
TCGCCGAGCGCGGCGAGGTAGTTATTATCGCGCGCTTCCAGCAGGGTGTCTTCCGTCAGCGTGCCGGCCGTCACGATGCGCACCACGCCACGGGCAACAGGACCCTTGCGCTTGCGCGCTTCCGCGGGATCTTCGGTTTGTTCGCAGATCGCGACCTTGAACCCCTGGCGGATCAGCCGCGCCATGTAGTTTTCATAGGCATGGAACGGCACGCCGCACATCGGGATATCGGCACCGTTGTGCTGCCCCCGCTTGGTCAGGGTAATGTCCAGCGCCTTTGCAGCCTTGACCGCGTCGTCGAAGAACATTTCGTAGAAATCGCCCATCCGGTAGAACAGCAGGCAGTCGGGATGGTTT
>CALMVH010000268.1:7917-10281 GCA_937873165.1 uncultured Rhodospirillales bacterium | reverse complement strand
CTAATAACCAAGGGGATGTCAATGGAAAGTCGTTTGCAGGCCGCCGCCATGGCAATGGGATTGTTAATCGCGGGATCGGCTTCTGCTTCCACCTCCACAGCTACTTTTCAAGTAACCGCTACAGTCAACAATGCCTGTTCTGTGTCTGCGAATACTCTCGCATTCGGTACTTACAATCCTTTGCTCTCCACCGCAGTCGATATTTCGGGTGGCGTCAACCTGACCTGCACACTGGGCACGGCCTACCAGATCGGTCTCAGCGCGGGTACGGCGGCGGGCGCTACTGTTACCACGCGCCAGATGGTCAGCGGATCGAATGCCCTCAGCTACGCATTGTATCGCGATCTGGCGCATACCCAGAACTGGGGCAACACGCCTAATACCGATACGCTGGGCGGCACCGGCGCGGGTATTGCAATATCTTATCCTGTGTACGGCGTGCTGCCGGCCTCGCAATCCGTGCCGTCGGGCACTTACGCCGACACCGTAACCGTTACCGTTTCGTACTGAGCCGGCCGTGATCCTGCGTAAGAGGCTGGCGGCGCTGGCGGTGATACTGGCAACCGTCCATGTAACGGATGCGGCCGAGTTGCAGCTTTATCCACTCCGGATCGAGCTGACCAAGGTGCACTCCATCGATGCCTTCAGGCTCAGCAACACAGGGCAGGATACGGCCCGCTTGCAGTTGACGCTATCTGCCTGGGATCAGGATGAAACGGGCGACGTCTACACGGCGACGCACGACATCCTCGCCAATCCGCCCTTGTTTGCCGTGGCGGCGAAAACTACCCAAACGGTGCGCGTCGGGCTTGGCGGCGCCATGTGCGGCAGCCGGGAACTGGCCTACCGCGCCTTCTTCCAGGAAGTGCCGGATGCCACCAAGCCCGCCAGCGGCATTCAGACCCTGTTGCGCATCAGCGTACCGATCTTCATCCCGCCATCCAATCCTCAGCCGGCCGCCTTAAACGTCGCGCTGGCGGGTAAACCCGGCAGGCAGGTCCTGCTGGTCAGCAACCCCACCAACCAGCATGTGCAGGTCACGAAGCTGACGCTTTCGGCAGGCGGCAAGCGGCTTTATGAACATGGCCTGTCCCTGTACGTTCTGGCCGGACGCACCGTGAAGTGGGCGGTGGAATCCGACCTCGTCCTGCCGGCCCGGATCACCGTGGCGGCCGAGACAGACAGAGGGCGTGTGGCTGCCACGGCAGCGCAAACCGCTGCGTCCGACAATGCCGTGCCGCACAAGCTATAGGGCGCTGATCGCGATGTCGGTGGCTGGTTTGCTGTTCGCGTTGCCTGCCCGGGCGGATGAGCCGCCGGCGCAGGTCGCCCTTCTCGAAGTCGAGATGGACGGGCTGCCGCAGAACCGTATCGTCACCACCGTGGGCGCCGGCAACGATCTTGCGATCCTGAAGGGCGATGCGGGGGATCTGCACCTAGACACGTCGCATGTGCAGCCTGTTGCCTATGGCGACCAGGACTTCGTGCGGCTGCGGGACTTTCCCGATCTCGACGCGTCCATCGACGAAACGCGTCAGGTGCTGGTGCTGCACAGCAAGCCCGCTGCCTTCACGCCCACGACCCTTCGCGGCACGGCCCAGCGCACCACCGTTCTGTCGCCGGCCGAGACCTCGGCGTTCCTCAACTACGATCTGCTGGCGGAAAGCGACAGCGGCACCAATGCCCGTACGCTGGGCGGGACGATCGAGACCGGCACATCCGGAACGTTCGGTTTCGCGGACAATACCACGACCGTGGCGGCGACCGGACCCGCGCTGATGCGGCTTGATACCACCTACAGCTACGACCTGCCGGACGACATGGACAGACTGACGGCAGGAGACTCGATTTCCCGCGCAGGACTTTACCGCCGGCGATACGATCTCGCGCGCCAGCGGCGGCGGCACGCCCATGCGGTTCGCGGGGATCCAGTTCGGGCGGGAGTTTTCCCTGCAGCCGGGGTTCGTCGCCTTCCCGACGCCGCGTATCGAGGGGCAGGCGGCGCTGCCGTCGACGGTTCAGGTCTACGTCAACAATGCCCTGCGCTATCAAAGCGACGTGCCGCCCGGACCGTTCTCGATCGACAAGTTCCCCAGCGTGTCAGGCAATGGTGACACGACGCTGGTCGTCCGCGATCCGCTAGGGCGGGAGACGGTCACAGAAGGATCGTTCTACATGACCCCCGGCCTGTTGAGCCAAGGCCTGTGGGATTATTCATACGCCGCGGGGTTGGAGCGCCAGGATTACGGCCGCGAAAGCTTTAACTACCGCACGCCTTTCAGCAGCAATCTGACCCGCTATGGCATTACCGACGGATTGACGGGGGAGGTCGAAGTCGACGCATCCGGCCCGCAACAAGTCGGG
>CALMVH010000268.1:4713-7886 GCA_937873165.1 uncultured Rhodospirillales bacterium | reverse complement strand
TCAGTTTTCTGGTGCCCTCGATCGGCCAGGCAACCACCGGCGTCAGCATCAGCCACGGCGTTGCGGGTGGAAATGGCGCTCTCGCGTACGCCGGCATTACCCGGACCGGGTCGTTTCTCTCCTTCAGCGGCGATATCAGGCATGCGTTTTCCGGCTTCACGCAGTTCGGTGACTCGCCACTTGTAAACCGCGGCTTGTCCCAGTTCGACACGTCCCTGGGCATTTCGCTGGGGAAGACGGGTAATTTCACGGTCGGCTACACCGGCCTGCAAAGACCCCACATGGCGCAGCAGAACGTGGCGACCTTTACCTACGGCGTACAGGTACTCTACGGCGCGTACATGGCGCTCAGCGTTTCCTCTGTCGGCAGCACGATGCGGTCCACCGACACGTCCCTGACATTCACCATGCCGCTTGGGGGCAGCCGGATCGCCAGCACATCAGTAGAAGATCGCAGCGGCAAGCTGACCAGCACGTCCAGCTACGCGCAATCGCCGGAAAACCAGCGCGGTTTCGGTGGCGCCGCAACGCTGGGCGCAGGCCGTTTCGCCAGCGACGACGCGCGGCTAACATGGGACGGTGACGAAGGATCTGCGCTGGCCGAGGTTTCGCACACCGCCACGGGCACCGGCGCCCGGATCGGGGGATCGGGGGGCTTTGCGTTTATCGGAGATGATGCGTATGCCAGCCGCAAGCTGGACAACTCGTACGCCCTGGTGTCCGTGCCGGACCAGCCCGACGTGCGTATCTATCGTGACAACGTGCAGATTGCACAAACGGACGGGGATGGGCAGGCGCTGGTATCGGGACTTCGCCCCTATGAAGCGAACCGGCTGCGGCTCGACATACAGGATATTCCAGTCGGCACGGCGCTCAGCGGCGATGCGCTGGAAGTCACGCCGCGCTACCGCAGCGCGGTGGCGGCATCGTTCGATGTGAAGTCCTCCACAGGCCGGACGATTGCGTTGAGCTTGCCGGATGGCTCCCCGGTTCCGGCGGGCGCAGCCGTCACAGGCAGCGGACTGGAAGAGGCAACCTTCGTCGGCTTCGGTGGAACGGTGTTCCTGATCGGCGATGCCGTAACCGGACTGTCGGTCGCTTGGGACGGACACGCGTGCAACGCCGCCTTACCCGCCAAGACTGCCACGGCGACGGCTCTCTGCAAGCCAGCAGGAACGACATGAAGAGCGTTATCTTTCTGGTTCTGCTGCTATGCCTGATGGCGGGAAGGGCCTCCGCCGCTTGCCTTCTGTGCAGCTGCTCCATGACATCCACCGGCGTTGCGTTCGGGCCCTACCTGCCGGGAACCGCGACTCCCTCGAGCGGGCAGATTGGTGTGTCATGCCTGATCGCGTCCGGCTCCGGCTCGGTCGCCTATAGCCTTTCGGCAAGTTCCGGCAGCGGCACGTTCTCGCAGCGCACCCTTGTTTCCGCCGGCTCGACGCTGGGCTATAATCTATATGCGAGTCCGTCTTATGCATCGGTGTGGGGCGACGGCACAGGGGGAACCTCGACGATCAGCGACGGGTATCCCCTGTCCGCCCTGACGACCCGCAACTATACAGTGTACGGACGGATACCGGCTGGCCAGAACGTACCGGCCGGCACCTACGCGGATACTGTTACCATCACGATCAGCTATTGATTGCGCGTTTTCGGGCGTATGCTGCCCCGCATGAACAGCATCGACCTTTCCGACACAACGATCTCAGGCCTGATCGAGGCCGTGGACGAGGCAGGCCAAGCCATCCTTTCGTTCTACGACAAGGTCAAGAAAGGCAACTTCCGGACAAAGCAGGATGGATCGCCGGTGACGGAGGCCGATCTGGCGTCCGACCGTATCCTTGGCGATGCGCTGTCGCGGCTGACACCCGATATTCCGGTTATTTCGGAAGAAAGTTTCGACGGTGTCTTTACGCTCGCGCCCGACGCCACGTTCTGGCTAGTCGATCCCTTGGACGGCACAAAAGAGTTCCTCGCGCGCACGGGCGAGTTCACCGTCAACATCGGCCTGATCGACCATGGCCGTCCCGTGTTCGGGATCATCGGCATACCAACTGCCGAAGATATCTATATCGGCACGGTCGGGCAGGGCGCGTGGATCGTGGACCCGGACGGCGCTCGCACGCCGGTTGCCGCCCGCATGCCGCTGGACGAAGGCCTGACGGTCGTCACCAGCCGCTATCAGGGCAGTTCACCGGAAATGGCCGACTTCCTGGAATCGTACCCCGTGGCCAACGACTACCGCAAAGGCAGTTCTTACAAGTTCTGCGACATCGCAAGCGGCCGCGCCGACCTGTATCCCTGCCTAAACCGGATCAGCGAATGGGACACGGCCGCCGGACATGCGCTGGTGGTGGCAGCCGGCGGAGCCCTCACCGCCCTCGACGGTGGCGAACTGCTCTACGGCAAGGAAGGATTGCGCAACCCGCCCTACATCGTGACGGGCAAGCGGTAACAAGCTACTTGCGCGCGATCAGGGTCATGTCGATTTCGCCAACGACGTTGAAGTAGGTGTTAACCGCGAATGTGATCTCTTCACGCGACAGGCTTCCGGCTTGCAGCTGCTCGACCCACGGGGATTGAAAGCTGTACGTCAGGTCCACTGTCTCGAAATTGATGTCGAGGTAGGTTGCGAGGCGCGTGTTCGGCCAGTTCTTTTCCTGCCACCCGCGATTGTTCTTTTTCGAAAACAGCGACAGAACATCGGCGTTGATCGGCCTGACATGCGTCGGATCGCCCTGGAAGCCGTCGCTGCGGGGGTGCGGCACTGTGATGTGAACAACGCCGTCCGGCGCGCATATGCGGTATAGTTCCTTCATGATGGACAGGAAGATATCGGTCGTGGCGCCCAGGTGTTCCAGAACATGGCAAAGAACGATTTCTTCCGCAGAGCTTGTCTCGAACGGCCACGGCGCGACTTCCAGGTCCCAAATGACATCGGCGGAAAACGAGTCGTATTTGTCGACGTTTACATAGCCGGCCTTCTTGTCCTGCCCGCAACCGAGATTCAGTTTCATCGTTCGTGTCCTTGTCCAAAGAGCGATCTGAGGCTCTTATAGTCAGCGAAAGGAGTTGCGCATGGAAATCCGCTTTTATCACCTGCAGCGCTCCACCATCGATCAGGCGCTTCCTTCGCTGCTGGAAAAGGCCTACGGCCAAGGGATGCGTTC
>CALMVH010000268.1:0-4703 GCA_937873165.1 uncultured Rhodospirillales bacterium | reverse complement strand
GACGAGGCGCATGTGCGGGAACTCGACGCGGTGTTGTGGACCTACCGGCCTGACAGTTTCCTGCCGCACGGGGTGAGCGGAGACGATCATGCGGGGGATCAGCCAATCCTCCTGGCATCCTCACTGGAGAACCCGAACAAGGCCACCGTGCTGTTCCTGCTCGACGCTCGGGATATCCCGGAGATCACGGACTTTACTCTGTGCTGTCAGTTATTCGACGGCAACGACGAAAACGCGGTTGCAGCCGCCCGGCAGCGCTGGAAGGCGTTGAAGGACGCCGGTCACGATTTGACCTATTGGCAGCAGGGGGAAGGTGGCTGGGAGAAGAAGGCCTAACCGGCTATCACTCTCGCGATAGGCGGGAGTCCAGACTGAGCAACGTACGCTGGACTGAAGTAAATAATACTGTCATTCCCACTTTCGCGGGAATGACAAACGACAATCGCCTCGCAAATCCTAAGCCGTCGCCGCCTCGATTTCCGTCGAAGCGTCCAGCCACGCCGTTTCCGCCGCCGCCAGCGCTGCCTGCGCTTCCGACAGCTTGCGGCGGGTGCCTGCGATTTCGGCAGTCTGGCGGCGGTAGAAGTCGGGACGGGAGATGTCCTTTTCCAGCCGGGTGATCTCTGGCTTCAGCCGGGCAATGTCGGCTTCGGCCTGCTTGATCGCCTGCCTCAGCGGACCAAGCTTGCGCCCCGCGGGCTTGACGGTCGCGCCGCCGTGTTTTGGCGGCGGAGGTGGGGCATCCTTCTTCCCTTTCAGGCCACGGCGTTCGTCGGCAAGGTATTTGGCATAGTCGTCCAAGTCGCCGTCGAAGGGTTGCACCGTTCCCTTTGCTACCAGCCATAGGCGGTCGGCGGTTGTCTCGATTAGGCTTAGATCGTGCGTGACGAGGATTACCGCGCCCGAAAACTCATTCAAAGCCTCGGTCAGCCCCTCGCGGCTGTCGATATCCAGGTGGTTTGTCGGTTCGTCCAGCAGCAGGATGTGCGGCGCGTCCTTGGTCACCAGCGCCAGCAGCAGGCGAGCCTTCTCGCCACCCGAGAGATTCCCGATTTTGGTTTCCACGCGCGGGCCGCTGAAGCCGAATCGGCCCAGATGCGCGCGCACCTTTTCCTCCGGCAGCGCCTTCATCCAGATGCGCGCCTCCGCCAGCATGCTGGCGTTGAGGTCGAAGGACTCCGATTGGTGCTGCGCGAAGTAGCCAATTCGCAGCTTCGAGGATTTGTTGATTAGGCCCGTTGACGGATCAAGGCCACCCGCCAGCAGCTTCAAGAACGTCGACTTGCCGTTGCCGTTGGCCCCCAGCAGCGCGATCCGGTCGTCGTCGTCGATGCGCAGGTCGAGACCTGACAGGATCGGCTTGCCCTTGTAGCCGGTCGCGACGCCATCGAGCGTCAGCAGCGGCGGCGGCAGTTCGGCGGGCTGCGGGAAGGTGAACGAGACGGGCGAGTCCTCGATCGGCACCAGGATCGGCGTCATCTTTTGCAGCGCCTTCAAGCGGCTCTGCGCCTGCCGCGCCTTGCTGGCCTTGGCGCGGAAGCGTTCCACGAACGCCTCCATATGCTTCTTCTGTGCATCCTGCCGCGCCGCCTGCGAGGTCAGATGCCGCATCGATTCAGCGCGCTGGCGTTCGAAGGAGTCGAAGTTACCCTTGTAGGTCTTTAGCTTCATCTGGTCGACATGCAGCGTAACGTTCGGGATGTTGTTCAGCAGTCCCTTGTCGTGGCTGACCAGCAGGATCGTGCCGGGAAACGATTTCAGGAAACTTTCGAGCCACAACGCGGCTTCGAGATCGAGATGGTTTGTCGGCTCGTCCAGCACCAGCAGGTCGGGATTGGCCGCGAGCGCCGCCGCGAGCGCGACGCGCATGCGCCAGCCGCCCGAGTAGGACTTACAGGGCCTTTGCTGCGCTTCTTCGTCAAACCCCAGGCCCGACAGGATTGTCGCGGCGCGCGAGGGCGCGCGGTAGGCGTCGATCGCCAGCAGCCGCTCGTGGATCGCGCCCAGCTTGTCGGGATCGGCTTCCGTTTCCGCGTCCGCCAGCAGTGTCGCGCGTTCGGTGTCGGCGGCCAGCACGGTTTCGACCAGCGATTCGTCTCCATCGGGCGCTTCCTGCCAAACCGATCCGATTCGTATGCCCTTATTCATCGAGATCTCGCCGCCGTCGAGGGCAAGCTGGCCGAGGATCAGGCGCAGCATCGTCGATTTGCCGCAGCCGTTGCGCCCGATCAGCGCTACCTTCTGGCCTTCGGAGACGCGGGCCGTCGCGCCCTCGAACAAGGTGCGTGGACCGATGCGGTAGGTCAGATTTTCGATCAGTAGCATGATTGTCTCGCTGGATGTCGCACCTTGCCGCCGCCGTGCCGGGCGGATATAAGCGCGCCAACGCACCCTCTTCAAAGGAATAAATGAAATGTCATCCGAACGGACGCTGTCGATCCTTAAGCCCGACGCGACGCGCCGCAACCTGACCGGCAAGATCAATGCGCGCTTCGAGGGATCAGGCCTGAAGATCGTCGCCCAAAGACGCATCCTGCTGAGCCAGTCGCAGGCGGAAAAGTTCTACGAAGTCCACAAGGAACGCGGATTTTACAAGGACCTGGTCTCCTTTATGACCTCGGGCCCCGTCGTCGTGCAGGTTCTGGAAGGCGAAAACGCAGTCCAGAAGAACCGCGACATCATGGGCGCGACCAACCCCGCCAACGCAGCCGAGGGCACGATTCGCAAGGATTTCGCCGAATCGATCGAGGCCAACTCGGTCCATGGTTCCGACAGCCCGGAGAACGCACAGGCGGAAATCGCCTATTTCTTCGCCGGTCAAGACATCGTCGCTTGACACCAGGCTGATCCATGCCGGTGAATAAGCCGGCATGGATCAGAGTGACGGACCGCAGGTGACATTGCGACGCATCAACTGCGCGATTTCGGGCTCGAACCTGCGGGTGGCGCGCCTTGTTTGATTGTAAAGTGAATCCTGGGCGGCGTTCAGTTCATGGGCAAGCTGTCTGACCTCGTTCAGCTGGCGCTGGGAAAAACTGGCTGTCAACGTGGAGTGCTGGCCCTTGTCCACGGCACTGTCGAATATCGATCCTGACGTTCCCAAGGGATTAAGTCCCCTTGCCCGGATCAGCCGGTCAAAGTCCGCCTGAACCTCCCGCTGTTCGTCGCGACGTTCCCGCGGCCGCACAAAGCGAATTTCGAGATCGACATAGGACCCCAGATCCACCGTTCCGGCACCGAAGAAAACGTGCTGGATGGGGTGCATGAACGCAACAGGATCAGGGTTTGGCGGCAGCTTGTCGTGAGTTCCCATAGCCTACCGTAATGCATGAAATCTCGTGATTCTCAACCGGGAAGTGTACCTGCTAAAACTTGGATTGCTTCCACATAGGCAGCGTGCTCAAGAGGCAACAGCCGTTCCGCGAGGCTGTCGGGCGTGTCGCCAGGCAGGATGGCGAGCCGCTTCTGCAGAATGGTCCGGCCTTCATCCATGCCGGGCGTCACGTAGTGGACGGTGCAGCCGGTTTCCGCCACGCGGGCGTCAAGGGCGCGTTGGTGCGTGTGCAACCCCTTGAAAGCGGGCAGCAGCGAGGGATGGATGTTGATGATGCGGTCGCTGCGCCGCTCGACGAAGGCGCGGCTGAGCAGGCGCATGAACCCCGCAAGGCAGACGAGATCGACCTCCGCTTCGTCCAGCGCCTTGCTCAGGACTGCCTCGAAATCGGCTTTCGCACCGTAGGCCGTATGATCGATGAGCCGCGACGGAATACCCGCAGCCGTGGCGCGTTGCAGGCCGTAGGCGTCCGGACGGTTTGAAATCACGACCGCGACTTCCGCGGGGAAACCCGGATCGGATGCGGCCTCGATAATGGCCTGCAGGTTGCTGCCGCGGCCGGAGATCAAGACGCCTAATTTCAGCTTCGGCATGAGCATACGACCTAGCATCCAGAACCCAACGCGGATATACACGGCGCCAGACTAGTCTGGAAAATCCGCTTTGCAACGCTTCGCTGCCGTTATCGCCCTGCTCGCAGCCGTCCTGACGCTTCCGGCGACGGCATGGGCGCGCAACGATTCGAGCCTGTACGCCGTGCATGGCATCGACGTCGATGCGACGGCGGAGAATGCCTCCGCGGCGCGGGACAAGGCCATCGCACAGGGTGCGCGCAAGGGCCTGGAACAGTTGCTGAAGGACCTGACCGCAGGCGATGAAGCGCGGGTCTTGCCGACGGTCAGCGATAAGAGTGCAGGCGCGCTGGTGCAGGATTTCGACGTGGAAAGCGAGCGCGCCTCGGGTACGCGCTACATCGCCCGGCTCGGTTTCCGCTACAAGCCCGAAGGTGTAAGGGCGCTGCTGGCGACGGGCGGCGCGCATTACGTCGGCAACCGCGCCGGGCTGACGTTGGTGGTGCCTGTCTACCGCGCGGCCGGAGGCGACCTGTTGTGGCAGCCGGAAAACGCTTGGCGTGCCGCCTGGAAAGATGCCGGTTCGCATGCGGGCATGGTTCCGATCGTTATACCCGACGGCTCAGCCGACGACGCGCAGATGTTTACGGCGGCCGATCTGCAAGACCGGGACAAGCTGATGGCGCTTGCCCAACGGTACAAGGCGGACAACGCCGTGGTCGTGATTGCAACAGCCGCCTCACAGGCGGGCGACCCAACTCAAGGTCTGCAGATCAACCTGAGCAATAGCGGCGGCA
>CALMVH010000267.1 GCA_937873165.1 uncultured Rhodospirillales bacterium | reverse complement strand
GGTCTACATCGGTCAGATCCGTCACAAGGGCACGTGCCATCCCGGACTGCACGAACCGATCATCGATCAGGCGCTGTGGGACGAGACGCAGGCAAAGCTGAACCGGAACCGCCAGGGAGCAAGGGAGCGTCGGGCCAACGCGGACCCGGCACCGCTGCTGGGCAAGCTGTTCGACGACACCTGCGAGCGGCTGGTCCCGACGCATGCGCACAAGCAAGGCCGACGCTACCGGTATTATACGTCGCACTACCTGATCGTCCGCGATCCGGACGAGACAAGGCAGGGATGGCGCGTGCCCGCGGCTGCCTTGGAGAAAGCGATATCGTCTTCCATCCTGAGCCTGCTGCAGGATCGGACCGCGCTCGCGACCGCGTGGCAGGATGCCGATCTGCCCTTCGATCAGTTCGGCGCTATGGCACCCCTTGTCGTGAAGGCGTCACCCGAGCATCCACTCGATCTCGTCGAGCGGATCGATCTCGCGGCCGACGGTTTCACGGTGCGCGTGTCGCTCGCTTCCCTCGTGCCGGATGGCCCGGTGATCGTCCACCGCGTGCCGATGACGATGCGCCGCCGGGGTCAGGAGATGCGGATGATCATCGGCAGCGAACGACGACAAGCTGATCCTGCGCTTGTGTTTGCGATCGCGCGTGGGCGTGCCTGGTGCGAGGAGTTGTCGACGAGCGATGGGATCGGCATGGCCGAGATCGCCGCGCGCGAAAATCTCAGCAAAGCGCGTGTCAGTCAAATCACCAAACTGGCTTTCCTCAGCCCGAAGATTACCCAGGCTATCATCGAAGGCCGGCAGCCGACCGAACTGACTTTAAGAAAACTAGTGACGGTCGAGGCGCTGTCGCTTGACTGGTCCGAGCAGGAAGCCGCGCTCGGCTTCTGAGCCTAAGGCCTCAAGATCCAATCAATACCATGAGGCATCCACCAGGCATGCGGCAAATCACCGCCGCATTTCGGCTGTTTACCCGCAAACTCGTAAGAGAGACGTGCCCCTGAGAAAGGACGGAAACTACCAAGTTTCTCGCGTCTCCGGTAAACACGACCGTCAAGGCCCCGCACAGCGCGGGGCAAACTCGAAGATCATAGAATGCAGTGAAAACAATAAGTTAGGTGGCTGGGGGACGTGGATTCGAACCACGGTAAACAGAGTCAGAGTCTGTTGTCCTACCGCTAGACGATCCCCCAACGGCGGCGCATGGGGTCAGATAGCACCATCCTAGCCGTGCGCCAAGAGATTTGTTAGAACCGTGCCATGCAGAAAAAATCGATTGCGCCCAAGGGGCGGGGTTTGGCCGTTCGCGTCGAGACCAGGGCCAAGCGCAGCGTCTCCTCTGCCGATTGGCTGGAACGCCAGCTGAACGATCCCTATGTGGCCGAAGCTCGCAAGCTTGGCTACCGCAGCCGCGCCGCCTTCAAGCTGTTGCAGCTGGACCAGAAGTTCCACCTGCTGCGGCCGGGCCTGCGCGTGGCCGATCTGGGTGCCGCTCCCGGCGGCTGGATGCAGGTGGCCGTGCCAAAGGTGAAGTCGCTGGAAGGCCGGGGCCGGATCGTCGGCATCGACCTGCTGGAGATCGACAGTTTAGACGGGGCCGAGATCTTGCAAGGGGATATGCTGGACCCTGCCGCCGGCAAACGGGTGAGGGCGCTGCTGGGCGGCAATGCCGACCTGGTGCTGAGCGACATGGCGGCCGCGACCACCGGCCACAAGCGCACCGATCACCTGCGCACCATCGCGCTCGCCGAGGCCGCGTTCGACTTTGCCCGTGAAATCCTGGAGCCGAACGGCGGTTTTGTCGTCAAGCTGTTCCAGGGCGGGGCCGAGAAAGCGCTGCTGGACCTGATCAGGCAGAGTTTTGCCAGCGTCAAGCACGCCAAGCCGGCAGCCAGCCGCGCCGAATCCAGCGAGCTGTACCTGGTGGCCCAAGGCTTTAAAACTTAGAAGCGCGGAGGGCCGAGTTTGAGACATTCTTAACCATAATGGCGCGACGGTGCCGGAATGTCCGACCCGGGTACCCTTTCCAGCATCGTTCCGGTTATCCTGTCCGGGGGAACGGGATCGCGGCTGTGGCCGCAGTCGCGCGAGCAGTACCCGAAACAGTTCCTGGCGCTGGCTTCGGAACGCACGCTGATCCAGGACTCCGCGCTGCGCACCGCGCCATCCGATCGTTTTTCATCGCCCGTGATCGTATGCAACGAGCAGCAGCGTTTTATCGTGGCGGAACAGATGCGGGCAATCTCGGTAACGCCCCGCACCATTGTGGTCGAGCCGCTGGCCCGCAACACCGCGCCTGCCATCGCCGCCGCCGCCCTGGCGATCGATGACCCGCAGGCCCTGATGC
>CALMVH010000266.1 GCA_937873165.1 uncultured Rhodospirillales bacterium | reverse complement strand
GTTCCAAGGGGCATGCGCCGGGGTGCGCCGGGGTTGAAGCTCGCCACCGCGCGCGCTTTGTAGTATGGCGTTGCCCATGGCGCTCGACGAACCCGCGCACGCTTCGCCGGCCAACCGCACTTGGCCGCTGATCGCGCGTTGGTCGGGGCGGGAGCAGGCCTGCGCCCGCTGGGCCGAAGCGAAAGGCGGCTTTGTTCTGTTTGCCTACGAGTTCGTGCGGTTCGGCGTCAAGCAGGCGTGGGCATGCTTGTTCGGCGGGTTGTTGCTGGCCGCCATCATTTCCACGCGGATCTGGGATCCTGGCGCCTTATGTCTTGCCCGTTACGATTGCCTGTTTCTCGCCGGAGTGGCCATCCAGGCGGTGCTGCTCGCGACCCGTCTCGAAACCGTGTCCGAGGCTAAAATCATCCTGCTGTTCCACATGGTGGCGATGGGCATGGAAATCTTTAAGATCGCGGTCGGATCGTGGGTCTATCCCGATGCAGGCCATTTGCGCATCCTGCATGTGCCGCTGTTCGCGGGGTTCATGTATGCCTCGGTCGGCAGCTACATCGCCCGGGCATGGCGATTGTTCGACTTCCGCTTTACCCGTCATCCGCCCTTCTGGGCCATGGGGCTGTCGTCGGGCGCGATCTACGCCAACTTCTTCGCGCACCACTTCGTGACCGACATGCGGGGCGTGCTGTTCGCCCTAGTTGCGCTGCTGTTCGGCCGCACGACCGTGCATTTCCGGATCTGGAAGGCGCACCGGCGCATGCCGCTGATCGTCAGTTTCGCCTTAATCGCGCTGTTTATCTGGCTGGCGGAGAACATCGGCACCGTTACGCATGCGTGGCTGTATCCGTTTCAAACAACCGCGTGGAGCTTTGTACGATTGGCAAAACTGGGATCGTGGTTCCTGCCGATGATTATTTCCTACACTCTGGTTTCGGTGGTGGAGCGGCCGCGCCGGTTTGAAGCACTCGACAACCGCGACAGCTGAATGGCGACCTCTTGAATCCATGTTAACCCGATCAGGCCAGAAGTGTGTCAACAGGACTCGACCCTCCATGGCAACACGGCTACCACAAACGCAATGCTGAATCCCCGCATCCGCGACGACCGGCCGACGCCGCCGATCTTCAACCTGCCGCCCGGCGTGAAATCGCTGATCCTGGTGCTGATGACCGTGCACCTGGCGCAGCATCTGATGCCATGGTGGCTGGACCTGAAGCTGGAAAACGCACTGGGTTACATTCCGCAACGCTTCTGGCGGGTGCTGCACGGCCGCTGGAACGGGCCCGGCATCGAGATCGTGGCGACCCCGGTAACATACATGTTCCTGCACGCCAGCTGGCTGCACCTGGGCGTCAATGTCCTTAGCCTCGCGGCCTTCGGCAGCCGGGTGGAGGAGATGACCGGGCCGCGCTTCATGACGTGGCTGTTTCTGATCTGCGGCGTGATCGGCGCCTTTGCAGAATTTGCGGTCGATCCCCGGTCACCCCAGATCATCATCGGGGCATCAGCCGGAATCAGCGGGTTGTTTGCCGTCGCCTTCCTATCTATCGCGCACGAACAGCGCATGCCGAAGATCCGCCTGGTTCTGGTGATCGCCGTAACGCTGTTGATCATGATCGTGACCGGCCTAGGGGGCGTTGGTAGTTCCATGCCCGTCGCCTGGATTTCTCATGTCGGGGGCTTCCTCGCCGGGATCGTCGCGGAGGGATGCATGACCCGGGGACGGCAGGACCGGCAGGGTTACGATATCGGCTGGTTCATGGTCGTCATGGCCCTGCCGTTGTTCATCATCATCCTCAACGTCGCGCGGTACTAAAGGCCCTGACCTGCGAGGTTCGGCGTTACCGGCATGCCGATACCCGGCAGGGAAATGGGGTGCTGGCTGCGCGGCGGCTCGCGGCGAGCCTGATCTGGCGCCTGCACCTCTCCGAACGCGCCGCAGGCAGGACATATCTCGTGCCATTCCGCCATTTCATGCCGACAGGCGTGACACGTCCAACCTGTAGCGCCTGCCGGGTCGCTGTCAGCCTTCTGGTACCATGCGATGGCGGCACTCAGGTTACCTTTTTCTTCCTGCTCCAGCCGCCCCAGCAGGCGAAACGCGCGCGATGATACGTTGCTGGAGCCCTCGGTAACGGCGCTTTGCAGGATTTGCCTTGCGTCCTCCCACAAACGCGCGTCGATGGCGCTTGCCGCATAGGCCAGCTTGGCGTCGGGATTGTCGGGTTTTGCGTCCACCAGACGCTTCATCCACCGGGCAACGGACGCCATATCGGCGGCGGGCGCGATCCGGTGCCATGTGGCGATCAGCTGAGGATGCGGCATCAGCGACCAGGCGCGCTCCACAACGCGCTCCGCGCTTTTCAGGCGGTCGTTCCGGTGATGCAGTTCGGCTGCCAGCGTGGCGGCGGGCACGAAACCCGGTTCGGTTTCCAGGACCTTTTCCGCCGTGGCCAATGCCTTCTTCGAATCGCCTTCGCCCAGCTCCTGCTTGGCAAACGCAGTCAGCAGGGCCGTTTGCCGCCACCGGGTTTCCGCCGGGGGCAGGATGCGGTTCTTGATGGCGTTGTCCAGGGTCGCGCGCGCTTCCGCCAGATCGCCCACCCGCGCGGCGAGATCGATCAGCAGCAACGCCAGCCAAGGGCTTTTCGGCATCACGGCACGCGCTTGCCGCGCCCGTGAGTACGCGCGCGCCCAATCGCCCCGGGCCATGGCGACTTCGATCAGGCCGCGATGGCCGATCACGCGCGTATCCTCGCGGCCCAGCAGCATCTCGAACTGGCTTTCGGCCGAATCGTTTTCGCCGCTGAGGATCAGCGCTTCGGCAGTCAGCAGGTGACTTAGCACCGGATCGACCAGCGTTGCTTCCGACTGCCGCGCCAGCCGCTGCGCCGCTGCGGGATCGCCGCTGGCAACCGCAACCAGACCGCCCGTCAGCGCCTTGCGGCCGCGCCGGCTTGTCACGGCGTCGCGGTGCCGGGACCAACGCTGCGGCAAGCGCAACAAGTCGGATAACAGCCGGTTGGCAAGCACGAACAATCCCATCAGCGCCACAACAAGAACGATCAGCGCACCGACCGATGTCTCTATCAGGTAGCGCTGCCACGCGATGGTGACCTTTCCAGGATGGTCCGACAGCCACACGGCGACGACGATCAACGCGAACAGCTGAATGCCAAGCCATAGGAAACGGATCATGGAAAGAGCCTCATGGCTTTGCGCCCTGCGCCGTCTGGAAGGCCTGAAGGCGTGCGACGGATACCTCCGACAGCGATGCCAGCGCCGCATCGACCGCCAAGCGGCTGTTGGCTGCGTCGATCCAGCCTGCGGCAACATCCTGAGGCAAGCCCGTCAGCGTTTTCAACGCTGCGACGGCCCCCGCCAGGTCGTCCTCCTCGAGCTTGGACTCTGCCTTCGCGACGTCGTGTTCCGGGGTATCCCGGTCGTTGGGAGCGGTCGAAACCTTGCGAACCGAGATTACCGATGCCAGTCGGTACAATGCCTGGCGATACCAGGAGTGCCCGTCGCCGACCACGTTGCTGCGGACGATCTCCGAGGCGCGATCGTTGAACTCGGCGCGCAGTTCGTTCAAGGTTGGAACCCCGTCGGCCGCGTAGCGTGCGATGGAGTTCAGTGCCGGTCCCACATCGGGATCGTCATGCGCCACCGTGCGCGCCGCGCTCAGTTCGCTGTCGAAGGGCTGGGATGTCAAGGCAGCCAGGCGTAACTGATCGAGGCTCAAAAGGATGGCGAATTGCTGCGCATTTTCCGCGCGGCGGGTGGTCAGGACGGTATCGAGTTCCCCCACCTTCACCTTGGTAGCGTCCAAAGATTGCGACAGGCCCTGGACATTGGTTTGCAGCGTCGCAAGCGTTTGCTGCAAACCACCAACGGTCTGGCCCAGCACGCTTTGTCCTCCGTTCGAAACCTGCATATCCTGCATCTTTTGCGAAAGGGCGGCGATTTGCACCGACTCATCACCGGGCTGCGTCGCCGAAGCCTGCGTCCCGGCCGGTGCCGGACCGAGTTGAAGCCCCTCAAGGCGCGTCAACCGGGTTTCCAGCCTGCTGTTCTGCTCGGACAACTCATTCACGCGGTGTGACAAATCCGCCGTCTTCTGCTTAACAATCCACAGGCCGCCGAAGGTCAGGAGGACGGCCACTGTCACGAGTGGCCCGAGGACGAGTCCAAACCACGTGCCCAATGGCAG
>CALMVH010000265.1 GCA_937873165.1 uncultured Rhodospirillales bacterium | reverse complement strand
ATCCTGGCCCGCGAAGATTTACTCGACCAGCGCATCAACACGCTCATTCTGATCGGCGCGCCGGCGATCGCGCTGTTGGGTTTTGTCGGCTTCATGGTTGCGACGCGCCGGATCGTAACCGCCGTGCGCAGGCTGGAAGTCGGCGTGACGCAGGTCGGATCATCGCAGTCCATGGTGACGCTGGATATCCCGGGCAAGGACGAGTTCAGCCGGCTGGCATCATCCTTCAACGGCATGGCGGCGCGCCTGAGTGCGGCGAAGTTCGCGCAGGACCGGGCGGAGTCCGCGCTGCGCGAAAACAACGACAACCTCAAGGCTCACGGCGACGAACTGGAGAAGCGCACGCGAACCCTCGATCTGCTCGGCCGCATTGCGCACCGCCTGCCCGGCTGCTCGAATGAAGCCGAGTTCGGTGAACTGCTGGAACGTTATGTGCCCCAGATTTTCCCCGATACGCCCGGGGCCCTGTTCCTGCTCAACCCGTCGCATACGCTATTGCGGCGCATGGCCGTTTGGAATGGTCCCAAAGCGTGCCTCGACGAGTTCGGTCCTGCCGATTGCTGGAGCCTGAGGCGAGGGCAGCAGCACATCAACAATGATTTCAGCCACGAAGTCGTTTGCCGTCACATCGATCCTGCTGCCACGTCGGCCTATATGTGCTGGCCACTGGTTGCCCAGAACGAGACGGTGGGTCTGCTGTATGTCGAACACGGCGACCAGGGCAGCTTTCTTGCCAATGAACGCACGCTTCAGGATGTGAACGTGTTGTGCGAGACGATCGCGCTCGCGCTGGTCAACCTGCACCTGCGGCAGACACTGCGCGACCAGTCGATTCGCGACTCGCTCACCGGCTTGTTCAACCGCCGCTACCTTGAAGAAAGCCTGGAGCTCGAGTTCTCCCGTGCGGAGCGCGGCGGCCAGCCTATCGCCATCGTCATGATCGACGTTGATCATTTCAAGCGCTTCAACGATACGTTCGGGCACGCGGCCGGCGACATGGTATTGAAGAAGGTCGGCGAGACCATCGACCGCAGCATCCGGAAGGGCGACGTGGCGTGCCGGTACGGCGGCGAAGAGTTCATCTTGGTACTGATCGGCGCCTCAATCGAGGCAGCCCGGTTCCGCGCGGAACAGGTTCGCGTCGCGGTCAAGGCCTTGTCGATGGAGTTCAATGGCCGGGCGCTCGGCACCCTGACCGTGTCGTTGGGCGTCGCGCTTCATCCTCAGAACGGCGCCAATGCCGCCGCCGTGATCGCAGCGGCCGACGCCGCGCTTTATGATGCCAAACGCAACGGACGCGACCAGGTGCAGGAAGCACCGGGTCACAAAAGTGCAAAGCCGGGAGAGGCCAGCAGTGACAAGCCCTGGGAACTGGTAGCGCAGGCAGCACGGCAGGCGTAACGACCCAAAACGCCGGAGCCCGTGAACGCGCTAGCGCGCGGAGGCGACCCTTGTATCCGACAGGCCTGCCCGGTGCGGTGGAAGCAGCTCTATCCTAACCTTGGCTATACCCGCCCGCATCAGGCCGACCAGACTGGCGGCCCGGCGTGACAGGTCGATCAGCCGATGACCTGATGGCGCATTGCGATCGTTGATGCGCACGTTGACGCTTCGGCCATTGACCAGATTGGTAACTTTGACCCACGACCCCAGCGGCAGGCTGGCATGCGCTGCCGTGAGAGCCGTTGGATCTTCGGACTCGCCCGACGCGGTGCGCATGTGATTGCGTGCCAGAGCGTAGTAGCTGGCATACCCAGTCTCGACATGCGGGGAACCGAAATCGGAAGTATCGGCGCGGGCCGGAACTATAAGGCTGGCGAGAGCGGCCGCTGCAAGGACCGCCGTCATGGGCTTTGCGTTCATAAGGCCCACTTGCCACAAATCTGCCAAGCTTGTAAAGCAAGGAATCGCATGCACTTCGTTAACCAAAACGAATCAGGCAAGCTGCAGAAGCAGGCGGCCGACTAAACATCCAAGTCAATAATACACCAATACTCAGAGAATCTTTTTATGAATACTTAAACTGTACTATCTACTACTGTACAGCAAGTCAAAGGCGCGAAAGGATAAGACTGCTAATTTTTCGGTTGAGCAGGAAGACCCCAGTTCTGCCTCGCAATCTCGTTCTTGGTCATGCCTGTACCGCCGACCTCGGCCGTTTCGCTGTGCGGATGGTGTTCCGATATACCCGCAGACCGATGCGCGTAGTTTACGACCCGCTTGGCAAACGCCAGATCGTCGTCCGTCCACGATCCGGCTTTTTTATGCTTGAGTTCCAGGACTTTTTCGGCGTTGAAGCGGCCGGACGGAAGATCAAAGTCGTTTTTGTCGTCCAGGCTCGCTTTCTCGCGGCGGTCTTCGTTGTCCTCCGCGATCCACTTCTTGATATTGGCCGGGGTATCGGTCAGGGCCTGGAACTCCTTGTGGATCTCGGTCTCGTCCATGACTCAGACCTTCTTAAGCTCGGCCGGCTTGTGCGCGGCTTCGGCACCGGTCTTGTCGGATTTGAGCAGGTATTCAGGGTTATCCTTCGATGCCTTGACCTCGTGGCTCTTGATCTTCATGGGCGAGGTTACTTTCCGCTCGACCTTGCCCTCGACCGTACCTTGCGAGCTTTTCCAGCTGACGTCATCACCCGGCTTGAACGTTTTCTCGGCCATGCATTCCTCCGTCAAAGATGAAAGAAGAATGCTTTAGCAAGCCACTGGTTCCCTCAGGCGGCGTGGGGTTGCCGCGATGGCGGCGGGGCCTGCCTGACAGTGTCCAATGGCAGAATGTGCAGCTTCGCCATTTTCCAGGCCAGCTTCGGGACGTAGTAGATGTCCTTCGCCGGATTGAAATCGTTATGGTCCATCACGCCGTAGCGCATGCCGATTTTGCCGTTTTCACAGTCCCAGTTGTATAC
>CALMVH010000264.1 GCA_937873165.1 uncultured Rhodospirillales bacterium | reverse complement strand
GTTCCGTGCTGAACCAGCTGCCCTCGGGCTCGCAGCAGCCGGTCCTGACCGTTGCGATTGGCCAGACCATCGATGCCATGTATATTGGCTTCTACAGCACGGTCCTGCCGCCGAACGATGTCACGGACTATGTACTGCGCGTGGTGCAGCCCCGGTTGCAGGCGGTGCAGGGCGTTCAGACGGCTGAGATCATCGGGGGCCAGAATTTTGCCCTGCGGGCGTGGCTGGATCCCGAAAAGCTGGCGGCCTATAACCTGACGGCCGCCGACGTCAGCCAGTCGCTGGCGAGCAACGACTACATCTCAGGCGTTGGCAACACCAAGGGGCAGATGGTGCAGGTCAACCTGACAGCCTCCACCAGCCTGCACACCGTTGAAGATTTCAAGAACCTGATCGTGAAGCAGTCAAACGGCGCGGTTGTGCGGTTGAAGGATGTCGCCAACGTAACGCTGGGGGCCGATGATTACGAAAGCCGCGTCGCGTTCGACGGTAAGCGGGCGGTGTATATCGGGATCCAGATCGCTCCCTCTGCCAACCTGCTGGAGGTCATCGCCCGGGTCCGCGATGCGCTGCCCCCGATCCAGGCGCAACTGCCCCAGGGCCTCAGCGGCTCGATCATCTACGATTCCACGTCGTTCGTGAACAGCTCGATCCACGAGGTATGGACAACCCTGCTGCAGGCGCTGGCGATCGTGACGCTGGTGGTATTTGCCTTCCTGGGTTCACCCCGTTCCGTGCTGATCCCGGTTATCGCCATTCCGTTGTCGCTTATCGGCACGGCCATTATGATGGCGTTGTTCGGATTCTCGATAAACCTGCTCACGCTTCTGGCGTTGGTGCTGTCGATCGGCCTGGTGGTGGATGATGCCATTATCGTGGTCGAGAACGTCAACCGCCACCTAGAAGACGGCATGCAGCCCATCCCCGCGGCGTTGCAGGCGGCGCGGGAACTGGCGGGGCCGATCGTGGCCATGACCATCGTGCTGATCGCAGCCTACGTGCCCATCGGGTTCCAGGGCGGCCTGACGGGAGCCCTGTTCACCGAATTCGCCTTTACACTGGTGGGCGCCGTGACAATGTCGGCCGTTATCGCCCTGACGCTGTCGCCCATGCTGTCGTCGCGCCTCCTGAAGCCGCACACGCACGAACGCACCAGCATCACCGACCGCATGGTCGATTTTATCGACCGCGTGTTCAACCGGCTGCGGGGGTTCTACGACCGGCGCTTGCATAGCAGCCTGAACTACCTGCCGGTCACGGCCGTATTTGCGGCGTTGATGATCGTCAGCATCTACTTGCTGGGCAGCAACATCCAGAATGAACTGGCTCCCACCGAAGACCAGGGTTATCTGCTGGCACTTTCAACCCCGGCACCGGACGCGACGCTACAACAGAAAGAACTTTACTCGCAGCAAGTCTACGACGTATTCGCCGGATTTCCGGAAATGTTCCACGTCTTCCAGCTGGACGTTCCGGGGCAATCGATTGCCGGTCAGGTTCTGAAGCCATGGGACCAGCGCAGCCGCAAGGCCATGGACCTGCTGCCGCTGGACCAGGCGAAGCTGAACCAGGTCGCCGGCGTGAAGATCGCCGCGATCCCGCCGCCGGCACTGCCGGGAAGCAACGGCTACCCTTTTCAGTTCGCCATCCAGACCACCGATAATTTCGAACGGCTGAACGAGGTGACGCAGCAAGTGTACCAGGCTGCCCTGAAAAGCGGCTTGTTCTATTTCCTTGACGATGATCTGAAAGTGGACGAGCCGCAATCGACCATCCAGATCGACCGCGACAAGGCGGCTGATCTTGGCCTCAACATGAGCGATGTGGGCAGCGCCATGTCGGCCATGCTGGGAGGCGGCTACGTCAACTACTTCAGCCTTGATGGCAGGTCGTACAAGGTCATCCCGCAGGTGCTGCAGAAGTACCGGCTGAACGCCGACCAGCTTTTGGATTACCAGATCCGCACGGCAAACGGCGGTTCCGTACCGCTAAGCACGATTGCGCGGATCACCACCAAAACCGTTCCGGAGTCCCTGAACCACTTCCAGCAGGTGAATGCCGCGACGCTGCAAGGCGTGCCGGCGCTGCCGCAGGGCGACGCCATCACTGCCATGCGCGCCATTGCCGCGAAAATACTGCCGCCGGGCTATACCATCGATTTCGGTGGCGAGACGCGGCAAACGGTGCAGGAATCGAGTGGCACGGTCCAGACCTTCGCCTTTGCGATGATCATCATCTTCCTGGCGCTGGCGGCACAGTTTGAAAGCTTCCGCGACCCGCTGATCATCCTGTTCTCCGTGCCGATGTCCATCGCGGGTGCGTTGTTCTTCATCTTCGTGCTCAGCACGCTGCATGTCGGCGGGGCCACCCTGAACATCTATACCAAGGTCGGGCTGGTTACGCTCATGGGCCTCATCAGCAAGCACGGCATCCTGATCGTGGAGTTCGCGAACGAGATCCAGGCGCAGGGCAAGACCAAGCGCGAGGCTGTCGAAATGGCGTGTGGCATCCGGCTGCGCCCCATCCTGATGACCACCGCCGCGATGGTGCTGGGTATGATCCCGCTGATCCTTGCAACAGGCGCGGGCGCGGTGTCACGCTTCGCCATGGGCCTGGTAATCGCGTCTGGCATCGCGGTCGGTACGCTGTTCACGCTGTTCGTGGTGCCCGCGATGTATGTGCTGCTGGCGGCGGACCATCACCGCAAGGGCACCACCGTGGAAGCCGAAGGCGGGGTCGAGATCGGCGACGATCACATCGTGGCGGGGCCGGCATGATGGCATGCCGGAAGGCTTGCCATCGCCCGCGAAATCGGTTACCAACGCGCCTTTCCGGCACACATCAGACCCGTACGAACCCATGAAAAAAGACATTCATCCCGACTATCACGACGTCAACATCATCATGACGGATGGATCGGCGCACACGTTCCGCAGCACCATGGGCAAGGCTGGCGACTCGCTGCGCCTCGATGTCGATTGCAAGTCGCATCCAGCGTGGACGGGCGGGTCGCAGCAGATCCTGCGCGCGGGCCAACTGGACCGCTTCAACAAGAAGTTCGCCAATTTCGGCATGGCAACCGTTACAAAGCAGAAGTAAGCGAAACGTCCGAGTCTCAGAGGGTGGAAGGCGTCGGCGGAAAGCCGTTCGCCACCCGGTGCCGAGACATGGCTTCCATGGCAGCGCGTGTCCGATCGATCATTTCTGCATCCGCCTGAACCTCTGCCTTGTTAGACGGCTGTCGTATGCGCGCGTCGCGAATGACGCCCAGCACTTCCCTTGCAAGGAAATCAATCACCTTTTCGGCTGCGCCATCTCGACGTGCCGGGGAAAATCCATGCTGCTCGGTCACAAGCGCGCGGGTGACATCGAGGCGACCGATCACATTTTTTGCTTCAAAATTCGTGAACGCTCCAACCGGAAGAAAGGGCGGTCCATAGGAGCGGCCTTCGACAGGCCGGCGAGCGCCCTCGACATTGCTTATCAGCAGGAACGAACCATCATGGGTTCCACTGGCGAGTTGGCTGGAGAAAACGCGTCCTACCAGCTTTGTCAATTCCTCATCGAATGTCCTGGCTTTTTCATCTGTTGCCGGATGCCAGAACCTCGGTGCCGATAGTGAATACGCGTCACCTGAGATTTTCCCGTGCTTTTCCAGAACGGCATTGTGCTGGGCGTGCTGGAATCTGAGCGCAACCCGGTTGAATGTCAGATACCGCAGATCTTCAATATCGGCGTTCATCCTCCTGCCTTAAGCTGTTTTCAGCATTTCCTCAAGCCTCAGCGCCCGCTGGTACAGCGACTTAGTGCGTTCCAGCATGTCCTGCAGGCCAGGCGGCAGAGCGGCCATTTCCTCCGGCTTCGGGTCGTCGGCGCAGAAATCGCCCCCATAGATCGAGAACCCGTCGCCGCGCGCCTGGTCCAGCGGAATCTCGCCGTTCGTTACGGCTTTTTCCGTCAACAGCCATGTCATGACCTGGCTCAGCCGCGCCGTGATGCGCAGGGTTTCATAGCTGACGCGCAGCCGGGCGCTCGATTCCAGCTTTTCATTCGCGCCTTCCGCGAAATGAATATAACTGCGGGCTTCGTTCAGAAGCTGCAGCGTTTCCTTGTAAAGCCGGTCGAAAAAGATCGAGTTCTGCGGGTTGGCCATTTGCGCTCCTCTTGAACGCGCCCGGCG
>CALMVH010000263.1 GCA_937873165.1 uncultured Rhodospirillales bacterium | reverse complement strand
GTGCCAAGCGGGTAGTCGAAACTGCAGCCAAGGCCCGGCTCGTTCACGCAGGTTATCATCAACTGGCCCCCGTACAGCGCCCCAAAATAATGGTGCGCGGGAACCTTGATATTTGCCTTCAGCCTGTCATCGTCTTCCTGCATCAGCCCATACGGGCCTGGCGTGGTCGTATAGTTTACGTTTCGTTTCTGCAGTTCGGCCGCATAGTCTACCAAGGTCAACGGGGCACTCGGCGCCTGGTTCGCCACGGTGAACTGGATCTTGTCGTCAGGGCCCGTGCCGTATGGGGGCGTGCGATCCTTGCCCGGCACGGGTGCAAAATTCGGCAAGGCTGCCATCAGGCTGAACGAAGCGATCTCCGTCGGGCCAGGGCGGCCATGCCGCGTATGCGTCACGTTTTCCAGTTTTACGGTGCCGTCCAACGGCGTGACGAGGAAATACCTCGGAACCACGTAACCATGGCCACCCATTACAATCTGGACCGGGTTAATGTCGTCGGCATGGGGATCGAACGCCGGCGTCGCATGATGATGCTTCAGTCCGACCACCGCGACTACGACCAGCGCGCCAATCACGAACATCAAAACTTTCAACATGGCTGTTCGGATTTCTGTTCGAGGTATGTGTAGCGGCCTTGGTGGTAGACCAGAGGAGCAACCTGCTCCCGGTAGGCAAAGCGGTCGATCCGCCCCACGATCAGCAGGTGGTCGCCGCACGGATGCACATCCTGCACCGCAGCTTCCAGCCAGGCGCTCGATCCATCCAGCAGGGGTACGCCAGCTGTACCGTCGGTAAAAGCGACCCCGGCAAACTTGTCAGGGTGGAACCGGGCGAACCGCGCCGATACGGCTTCCTGCCCAGCGCACAATATATTAACGGCAAAGCGAACGTTGCGCTGGAACACGGGCGCCGAGTTTGCGCGCAGCGCCACCGCGAATACGATCAAAGGGGGATGCAGGCTGATGGATGTAAACGAGTTGACCGTCAACCCGACACGCTCGCCATTGTCCGCAAGCGCGGTTACGACGGTTATGCCGGTCGGGTACTGCCCAAGCGCATTGCGAAAATGACGCCGCTCCTGCGTATCGGATTGATGAGCGGACGGCTCGAAGGTAAAGATGGCGTAAGGCTCGCCGCCTTCACCCGTTTCAGGATCGGCAACCAGGGCGATCTCAGTTCCCCGAAGCGGAGGACGGAACCAGACTTTCCGGCGCCCCGGCCACCACGGGAGTGACACATCGCGAGACGAACTTGCCGGGGTCGTGCCGGCGGCGGGAGCCGCCAGAACTCCGGCCGAAGCACTGTCTCCTGGCAGGGGCGATGGCGGAACCGGATGCGAGTTCGCCAGGCGCTCGTCGTAGAACGCGACGAGTTTCTTGACCTTCTGGCCGTCGCAGCCTTCGCGCCTATACAGGCTTTCGAACTGGTCATCGGCCAGGCGGCGCAGGTTCAGCAAGCGGCCTGCGCCCAGCGAGACATTGGGGGATATCGCTACCATCTCGTTTGCCGCAACCCGGTCCATCGCCAGACGATCGTCCTGCGAGAACGTGATCT
>CALMVH010000262.1:9971-15964 GCA_937873165.1 uncultured Rhodospirillales bacterium | reverse complement strand
GGCAGGCGAAGGAAGCCGAACAAGCCGCCATCAGGCAAGCCGCTGACGCCGAGGAGAAGATGCGATTGAAGATCGCGGAAGACGAGCGAGCCGCCGAGGCTGCGCGAAATCACAAGCCGGTCCCAACCGAAGCGGAAAGAAAAGCCAGCCGCGATGCCCGCTACGCAGCACGAAAAGCACGCAAGTAGCCTGGTGCCGCCACAGGTGGGGAGTAACCGCGTGAGGCAGATCGTTGAGTTACCAAGTTCGAACTGAGTTTAGGTGGTGTGCAGTTATTGCGTGGTAATCATCGCCAACCGGTTTCCCGGGGAAGACGGCCGCTTGGCGGTACTACAGTGTCGGGCAAAGCCAACCTACTTTTACCGGGATCGCTTGGCCATTTGTCTCGCCGACCACTCGGCGGCAGCGTCTTCACCCTAGTTGTCGATGGAGCGACATAGTGCAGCGGCAAGACGCTGAGCCGTTATTTGCCGCCTCGGTTAGATTGCGCCAGTTCTGGCTTGAGATTGTTAGCAGACAGTGGCTGCCGGAGTGCCTAGTTCCACTAGGGTTCGCCGAACTGGGCACCAACTCAGGCGATCAGGGCCGCTGGCAAAGGCGATAAAACAGGTTTAAAACCTGTATGGCGGTTTCGAGCGGCAACATGACGGCTGAAACACGGAAAATCATCCATATCGACATGGACGCGTTCTTTGCGTCTGTTGAGCAGCGGGATGATCCTTCGCTGCGGGGCAAGCCCGTCGCGGTGGGCCATGGGGCAGCCCGGGGCGTTGTTGCGGCGGCAAGCTATGAGGCTCGCTCGTACGGCGTACGCTCGGCAATGCCATCCGTTAGCGCAATCCGACGATGTCCCGATCTGATCTTTGTTAAGCCACGTTTCCATGTGTACAAGGCAGTATCCCAGCAGATACATCAGGTTTTCGCCCGCTACACGGCGATGATCGAGCCGCTGTCGCTCGATGAGGCCTACCTCGATGTCACGGCCAATCTGCGCCGCCTTCCCTCCGCGACCGAAACTGCCATACAGATCCGGACAGACATTTACAACGAAACCGGCCTGACCGCCTCGGCCGGCATCTCGTACAACAAGTTCCTCGCCAAGCTTGCCTCGGACCATCGCAAGCCAAACGGTCAATTCGTGATCACGCCGGCCATGGGTGCGGACTTCATAGCCCACCTGCCTGTGGGCAGGTTCCATGGGATTGGACCGGTTACCGCTGCCACCATGAATCGGCTGGGCATACATACCGGATGGGATTTACAGCTTCAGCCCTTGGCCTTGCTGCAGCAGCATTTCGGGAAAGCGGGAAGCTGGTACCATGCCATCGCGCACGGTCAGGATGAGCGGCCGGTCAGGCAGCACCGCTTGCGGAAATCGTCTGGTTCTGAAACCACCTTTTCCGCGGATCGTCATGACGCCTCATCCATCGAAGCGGGGCTGATCGAGATGGCAGACGACGTCTGGGCGTGGTGCGATCGAGAGCAGGCGTACGGGCGGACGGTGACGGTGAAGATCAAGTACACAGACTTCCAACAGATCACGCGCAGGCGCACGCTTCCCATTGCCGTCAATTCGCGGGAACTCCTGCACTCGGTAGGGATAGATTTGTTGCGCTCAACGTTCCCGCCTGCAAGGGGAGTGCGGCTGGTCGGCATATCGATTTCAGGGTTTACAACCGCCAAGCCACCGCAGTCCCATCATCAACCGAGTCTGTTTGAGCTCTGAGCCGTCTTGCATTGTCACGCGCAGTTGAAATGCAAGGCCAGACGGCTTTAGCCATCGGACCGGCAGACTATGGATTGAAACTCCGGCTTACAACATCCCATTATGGTTTTTCAAGTCGGCCTCGTGCGGTATGGCTTGCGGAAATCCCCAGTGGTCCACGACCGCCTCGTTCTCGACCCGGTATAGATCGATGTAGCCACATGGTTTCCCTTCGTGCGTGCCCTGCGCCGCGATGAAAACAAGATCACCCTGGCCGAGCAACAGCTTGATTTCATCGATTGTGCGGTGTTGCATCAGCGTCTCGACGTCCCGCAGGAACTCGCCGGCACCGTCGCGGACGCCCGGCTCATGCCGGATGCAAAGGTCGCCTTTGAACCATTGTTCGGGCCGGCTGTGGTCGCCGGCAATGTGGAAGGTTTCCTAATACCGGCGCATGAACGCTTTGTTGTTTTGAGTGTTGCTCAGATGCGCCGGTTCGGTCGGCCCGTCCAGCTGGGTATGACCGCTGCGGTTCGCGGGCGCGTCCGGTGTAGCGAACCCCCAGTGCTCGGCAACCAGACCATCTTGCAAGCGATATACAGAAAAAATATGAGGTCCGTCTGGTGCCTTTAGGTGCACAAATACGTACGAGCCGTCCGCAAGGACCCGCACAACCGACAGCGCGAGCTGTTCCCGCGGCGAACCGGTTATGTACTCCCGCACGCCCTCCGCTCCGTCGCCCAGATGCGAATCGTGTTGCCGGAACCCGGGTGCCAGTTGTTGAACAGCGGTCGTATCGTCCTGGCCGGCAATGGCGTTCAGAAGCGTTCGTACCGTCTCGATGTTCGTCTCTGACATGGTTGGACGAGTATGTAGCCATCGCCTGAACTAGGGTCGCGAGCTGAGTGCCGAGCTTCAAGTTGCCAGCTTCAACTTCCGCCACTTGGGCATAGGTATCGCCGCTCGTGTACCAGTTATTGACCGTGACCTGGTTCGTTGTGCCCAGAACATCGACAATAAGGTTATTTCCCGAGTGAATGAACCAGAGGTTCTGGTTCGTGACACTTCCGAGGTAATCGATCTGACCCGCTGCACTGTTCGATGAGCTAACGCCATTCGTGATTGTGTCGGACGTGTCGTTCGCGCTGATCTGATATATGTCCGACCCGCCGCCGCCGATCATCACATTGGCGCCTCCACCTCCAACAAACGTATCGTTTCCCGTTCCGCCGTTGAAGGCGTCATTTCCGTGCCGCCTGTACCCTGCCGCTCGCCTGGTCCGAACAGGAAGCCGCGCTCGGCTTCTGAGCCTGTCGCGTCCGGCTATAAGCATCACTGTGCACGCATCCACCCAGGCATGCGGCAAAATCACCGCCGCATTCCGGCTGTTTACCCGCAAACTCGAAAGAGAGACGTGACCCTGGAAAATGAGGAAATCGGCTGTTCCCCAGACCTCCGGTAAACACGACCGTCAATGCCCCCGCACAGCGCGGGGCAAACCCCAAAATCATAGAATGCAGCGAAAACAATGAGTCAGGTGGCTGTGGACGCAGTCTCGACCGAACGCGTCTCAGCCATTGGATTCCCTGTTTATCAGGGAATTACAGGGAATTTAAGCATCCGTGAGCCAGCTAGGGCTGGTTGGTAAGCGGAAGGAGCGACAGAAACTCTGTGGTCGCTGTGAACTGACCCTGCTTAGGATCGACACATATCAGGGAATTTTCAGAAGGGTATCAGGGAAGAGATCTGAGCTTCGCATGTAAGCGTCCGGCGGCGACACGCTTGCATGATCCTGGCGCCCTGCGATCTGCTTCTTCACGGATCATAGCGTGAAGGGGGCTTGATATGCCGCGTCTCAGTCGTGAACGGCGTACGGAACTGGAGGCGTTCTGGCGTTTCCACCATGATGAATGGGCGCGTGGCGCGCTCAACCAACGGGAATACTGCGCGTTGCATGGCCTGCCGCTGAAGCGGTTCGGCAACTGGCGAGTTCAGTTCATGGGTGAGGAAGAGTCGCGCAAAGCGGGGCTTTTGTACCGCCGCGGCGGGCTTAGTCATATGGCTAGCCATATGACTGGCAGGGACATTGGCGCGACCTCGCCGGGTTACATTCCGTCGGCGCGCGCGGTACCGGAAGCGCGCCGCAACTTCAGTCTTGCGGACAAGCGGCGCATCGTGGAGGAAGCCTGTCGCCCTGGCGCCTCGGTTTCGGCAGTCGCGCGGCGTCATCGTATCGATGCGCGGCAGCTGTTCCGGTGGAAGCAGGAACTGGCTGAACCAGTGTTCCTGCCGGTGACCGTCAGCGACGGTGCCTTGCCCGTTGCATCCGCGCCAGCAGCATCGATCTCGTCGCCGATCATCGTCGAGCGCGCGGCGGAGATCGAGGTAGAGCTGACGGGCGGTCGGCGCATACGGTTTGGACGGGACATCGATCCTGAAACGGTACAGGCGACGATCGCGATGCTGGAAGGAACGGCGCCATGATGCTGCTTTCCTCGAGCGCGAACGTCCGGGTTCATATCGCCGCGGGCGTGACCGACATGAGAAAGGGCCTGGATGGTCTGGCCATGCTGGTACAGAGCGTGCTGCGCGCCGATCCCTTCTCGGGCCATCTGTTCGCCTTTCGCGGTCGCAAGGCGAACCTGGTCAAGATCCTGTTCTGGGACGGCAACGGGCTGTGCCTGTTCACTGAGAGGTTGGACCAGGGCAGCTTCGTCTGGCCGCAGGTGGATGATCGGGGTGGCCGGGTCGTGCTGAGCGCGGCGCAGTTCTCGCTGCTGATCGAGGGGATCGACTGGCGGGGGCCGGAGCAGGTATGGCGACCCTCTGCAGCAGGGTGAAAGTGGCAGGATCCTGAGGATAAGCCTGGGGTTCGAGGGTGGTCTGGCGTATGATCGGCCATGTTGCTTGAACTCGACAACCTGCCCGACGACACGGCGTTGCTGCACCGTCTGGTGCGCGACATGGCGGCGCTGGTCGACGATCGCGACGGCGAGATCGAGCGGCTTCGCCAGATCGTGAAGGAGCTGCAGCGCATGCGCTTCGGGCGGCGGTCGGAGCAGCTCGACCTCGGTCAGTTCTCGCTGGGTCTCGAAGACCTTGGCCGTCGATATCGCCGGGATCGAGGCGAGCCGGACCGAGAGTTCAGCCTCGCGGATCCAGACGAAACCGTGCCGCAAACCGTTGCCCGATCATCTGGCGCGTGAGGACATGCTGCTGGACGTGCCGGGCGAGGCTTGTCCCGGCTGTGGCGGCCCCCTTCACGCGATCGGCGAGAGCGTCAGCGAACTGCTCGACTGGGTGCCGGCGAGCTTGCGCGTGCTGCGCATCCGCCGTCCCAAATATGCCTGCCGCCGATGCACGACAGTCATGCAGGCACCCGCGCCCGAGCGGGTCATCGCTGGCGGCCTCGCCACGCCAACGCTGCTCGCCCATGTGCTGGTCAGCAAATACGCCGATCATATCCCGCTCTACCGCCAGTCGCGTATATTCGCGCGCCATGGCATGGAACTGGAACGCTCGACCCTGGCCGGGTGGGTCGGCGGCGCCTGCTGGTGGCTGGACGCGCTGCATGAGCGGCTCGGCCGGGACATCTTCGCCTCCGCCGTCCTGTTCGCAGACGACACGCCGATCCCGGTGCTCGATCCGGGGCGCGGGCGCACGAAGACGGGGCGGCTGTGGGTCTATGCGCGTGACCAGCGGGGCTGGTCGGGGCCGGAACCGCCGGCGGTGATCTGCTATTACGAGCCCGATCGCAGGGCCGAATGGCCAAGATCCCACCTCAGCGGCTATCGCGGCATCCTGCATGTCGACGGCTATGCCGGCTTCGAGCAGCTGACCGCGGGCGGAGACGTCACGCTCGCGGCCTGCTGGGCGCACGCGCGCCGCAAGTTCTACGAGATCGCACAGGCCGATGTCTCGCCCATCGCCATCGAGGCCGTGCGCCGGATCGCGGAAATCTACGCCGTCGAGACGACGGTTAGAACCGAGCCGCCGGAACGGCGCCTGGCGTTGCGCCAGGCATCGTCGCGGCCGCTTGTCGACGCCCTGCGGATCTGGCTGGAAGGCCAGCTCCCGACATTGGCCGCTCGGGGCAAGCTCGCCGAGGCGATCCGCTATGCGCTCACCCGCTGGAATGGTCTCAGCCGCTTCCTCGATGACGGCCGTATCGAACTCGACAACAACCCCGTCGAGCGGGCCATCCGCCCCGTCGCCCTCGGGCGCAAGAAACACCTGTTCGCCGGCTCCGACGACGGCGGCAGGCGATGGGCAACTATGGCCTCGCTCA
>CALMVH010000262.1:0-9949 GCA_937873165.1 uncultured Rhodospirillales bacterium | reverse complement strand
TCGGACCCCATGCCTGGCTCAGCGATGTCCTCCAGCATGTGTCACAGGGTCATCCCGCGACCCAACTTGACGAACTCCTGCCATGGAATTGGAAAGCCACAACAGCCGCCAATTCCTGAGCACATGCAATACCCGGACGCTTACCAAGAACATAACTGGCCTCTTACGGCTTAGCTTCGGTGGTCAGGCGACCGAAGAGACTGAGCGAGTTTTCCGGCGACCATAATCGGAATCGACGGTTCATCCCGCGCAGGCGGGTGTGCACGCTGACGCTGAGCGGATCTACGGTTCATCCCCGCGCAGGCGGGGAGACAGATGTAAAAGTTAGTCGCTTCCTATACATCCACCGGTTCCCCGCGCAGGCGGGGACAGTGATAGGTCATGCCGGTGCCCGCGCCGATCAGGACGGTTCACCGGTCTTTCAGATAGTCCCGTGCTTACTTTCAGTAGGGCGTGGTTGCAAGAGAGACTATTGTAAAGCCGTAGCGGACGTGGTCAATATCTACAAAGGCTTGTCTACAACACTACCTCCTTCCCTAAAGTGACCCAAGTTGGGCTTTGATTTTCCATCCTGTCTATAACAAAGAAAGTGCAATCGTGCTTGTGGAGCGAGATTTATTGCTTTTTTGTACACCATTTTTGACATGAGTGATCAGTAACACTTGATTAATTAATCAATGTAAATTCTTAAAAATAAATCTGAATGTATGGTTACATCCCCCCTGAGGTGTTGGAAGGAGCCGTTCTGCTTAAACAACTTTCAACCTTTTTCTCGCATCGTTCTGGCATCGCGGTCTCTAGACAATATGGAAATACGATGAGAAATATGTTTTTCACAAAGAAGAAGTCCGCCGTTCTCGACGCGATCGAGAAGTCCCAGGCAGTGATCGAATTCAAGATGGACGGCACGTTCCTGCGTGCCAATGAGAACTTCCTCCAGGCGATGGGGTACAGTTCAGAGGAGGTCGTGGGACAGCATCACAGCATGTTCGTGGTGCCGGGCTACGAAACCAGCATCGAATACAGGCAGTTCTGGAACGATCTGCGGCTGGGCAAGTTCCAGTCCGCCGAATACAGGCGCATCGGCAAGGGCGGACGCGAGGTCTGGATACAGGCCTCTTACAACCCGATCATGGGGGCGAACGGCCGCCCCATCAAAGTCGTCAAATTCGCGACGGACATCACGGCCGACAAGATCCTCACCGCCGATTATCGGGGTCAGATCGAAGCGATATCGAAGTCGCAGGCGGTGATCGAGTTCAAGATGGACGGGACGATCCTGACGGCCAATGAGAACTTTCTGAAGACTGTCGGCTACACTCTAACCGAAGTTCAGGGCAGGCACCACAGCATGTTCGTCGTGCCAGGCTTTGAGAACAGCACCGAGTACCGCCAATTCTGGGACGACCTGCGCGCGGGCAGATTCCAGACCGCAGAATATAAACGCGTCGGCAAAGGCGGTCGCGAGGTCTGGATCCAGGCTTCCTATAATCCGATCATGGATCCGAGCGGCGGCCTGATGAAAGTCGTCAAGTTCGCAACCGACATAACGGGCCGTCGCAACGTTGAAGATGCGGAGCGTGTCAGCAGGTCTACACGCGACTCCGTAGTGCAAAGCTTCAGCGAAACATTGCGCACGGTGGTCAGCGCGGTCAGCGAAAGCTCGCGTCATATGGAGGCGGTGGTCAGAACCTTGTCCAACACCGCCAGCCGCTCGGGCGATGCCTCGGCATCGGTCGCGGCGGCGGCGGAACAGGCTTCGAGCAATGTCAGTGTCGTGGCCTCTGCAGCGCAGCAGCTGGAACAGTCGGTACAGGAGATCGCCGGGCAGGTCCAGACCTCCACCACGATCGCAAGCCAGGCCGTGATGCGCGCCGAAGCCACCAGCAGCACGATGGGTGCGCTGGCATCCGCCGTCGAGAGGATCGGAGCGGTCGTGGATCTGATCGCCAACATCGCCAGCCAGACGAACCTGCTGGCGCTCAACGCCACCATCGAGGCCGCCCGCGCCGGCGAGGCCGGCAAGGGTTTCGCGGTGGTCGCCTCCGAGGTCAAGGCGCTCGCCAACCAGACTGCCAAGGCGACGACCGAAATCGCGGAGCAGATCGGGAACCTGAAAGGAATCGCTGGTCAGTCGGTAGACTCGATCAAGCAAATCCGCGAGATCATCGAGCGTATCAACGAGTCGAGTACCGCCATTGGCGCCGCGATCGAGCAGCAGAACGCCTCGACAACGGAGATTTCGCGCAACATCCGCGAGGTGGCGCAAGGCAACCAGCAAGTCAGTCAGCTGATCCAAGGCGTCAAGGAGGATGCCTCGAGCACCGCTTCCATCGCGACGCAGGTCACGAGCGAAACGCAGGATCTGAACAGTCAAGCCGTCGCGCTCAGCCAGGCGATGGAGGATTTCGTCAGGCAGGTACGCGCCGGCTGATCCCATTACCCGACACTATCGCCACTCGGAAGGAACTGCGCGATGTCCATGGACCTGAATATAGATGTGCTGGTCGTAGACGATTATAAAACGATGGTCCGCATCATTGTGAACCTCCTGCGCGAGATCGGTTTCAAGAATATCGACGATGCCGCCGACGGGTCCAGCGCCTTGGCGCTTCTGGCCCAGAAGCAGTACGGGCTGATCATCAGCGACTGGAACATGGAGCCGATGAGCGGCTTGCAACTGCTGAAGGAAGTCCGGGCCAGTCCCTCGTTTAAAAAGATACCGTTCATCATGGTGACGGCCGAGGTCAAGCTCGAGAACGTGATCGCGGCCAAGAATGCTGGAGTCAACAACTATATCGTCAAGCCTTTCAGCGCCGATACGCTTCGGCAGAAGATTACCGCCGTGCTGGCGCCGGTCGCATGAGCCGCCGGAAACGCGCTCCGGAATGGCTGGCTGCATCCGGCGTTCCGGCGGACATTGCCGAGATCGTAGGGTGCATTCACGCCCTGCGCAGCGACCTCGCCGACCTGGGAGGGCTGCCGAGCGGGCGGATCACCGACGCGCGGGCGGAACTGGGTGCGGTGATGCAGACGACCGAGAACGCCGCAAACACCATCATGGATGCGTGCGACTACCTGCGGGCAGCCACGAGGAAAACCGCCGACGATGCCAAGATAGGCCAAGCGATCGACTCGATATACGAGGCATGCAGCTTCCAGGACCTCACCAGCCAGCGCGTCGTCAAGGTCAGGCGCACGCTCGACGTGATCGAGCAGCGCATGTGCGAGGTGGCGGCAAGACTGGGCGTTGACACCACGGCGGCGATAGTTTCCGCCCCGGTGGCGCCCACAGGCATGAACGACGAGGCAAGTCTGCTGAACGGCCCAGCCCTGCCAGGTCAAGGGATGGGCCAGGGCGATGCCGACAAATTCTTTGCGTGAAAGGCTGGATCGATGGACGACCTGATGCAGGAATTCCTGACGGAAACCTCAGAAAATATCACCGTTCTCGACGGCGAGCTGGTGGCGTTGGAGCAGAACCCCAACGACCCGGGCCTGATTTCCAGCATTTTCCGGCTTGTCCATACGATCAAGGGCACCTGCGGTTTTCTGGGCCTGCCGAGGCTGGAACATGTCGCGCACGCGGCCGAAAACGTGCTTGGCAAGTTCCGCGACAAGGAACTGACGGTCACGCCGCCGGCCGTCACGCTGATCCTGGAAGCACTGGACGCCATCAAATACATCCTGGCGTCGCTCGAGCAAAGCGGGACGGAGCCCGCGGGAGACGACCAGGAACTGATCTTGCGGCTGAACGAGGCTGCGCAGGGGCGCTTTGCCGATCCAGCCGCCACGTCCGCACCTGTGAGCCAGCCTGTGTCCGAACCGTCTGCCGATGCCCCGGCGGGGAAGAAGTCGAGGAAGAAGGCTCTGGCAACGGTTCAGGAGGCAGAGACTCTCGACGAGTTGCTGGCAGTACTGACCGCCGCGCAGGAATCGGAAACGGTGGTCGCGGCGACCGAAACCCCGCCGGTCATCGTTGCGCCAACGGGCATCCCTGCGACCGGTCCCGCCGTTGCTGGACAGGCGGCCGCCGCGCCGTCTGTCACGCCCGCGCATGATGTTTTGCAGGATCATGGAGGCGTGCGCGAACCCGGCGCGGGCCAGTCAATCCGCGTCAACGTCGACCTGCTGGAAAACCTGATGACGACGGTCTCGGAACTGGTTCTGACGCGCAACCAGCTGCTCCAACTGCTGCGGCGCGAGGAGGAAAGCTGCTTTGCCGCTCCGCTGCAGCGGCTGAACCAGGTCGTTTCGGAACTGCAGGAAGGCGTCATGAAGACCCGCATGCAGCCGATCGGCAACGCCTGGGCCAAGCTGCCGCGCCTGATCCGCGACCTGTCCAACGAATTGTCGAAAAAGATTGAACTCGACATGCGGGGTTCGGAGACCGAACTCGACCGGCAGGTGCTGGAGCTGATCAAGGACCCGCTGACCCATATGGTGCGTAACTCGGCCGACCATGGCGTCGAGCGCCCGGCCGACCGGCTTGCCGCCGGCAAGCCCGAGATCGGGCGCATCTTCCTAAACGCCTTCCACCAAGGCGGGCACATCATCATACAGATCGGGGATGACGGCCGTGGCCTGAACATCGAGCGTATCAAGGAAAAAGCCGTGGCGAACGGCCTGACGACCGAGGCCGAACTGTCCGTCATGTCCGAAACGCAGATCCAGCAGTTCATTTTCCGCGCCGGATTCTCGACGGCCGAGGCGGTGACCTCGGTCTCCGGCCGCGGCGTCGGCATGGATGTGGTCAAGACCAACATCGAGAAGATCGGCGGAACGGTCGAACTGCGCTCCGTCGCCGGACAGGGATCGACCTTCAGCATCAAGATACCGCTGACGCTGGCGATCATCTCGGCGCTGATCGTCGAGGTGGCCGGGGAACGCTACGCCATACCGCAGATATCGGTGATCGAGCTGGTGCAGGCCAGCGCGGACAATAAAACGGGACACCGCATAGAGCACATCGACAACGCCGCCGTGCTGCGCCTGCGCGACCAGCTTCTGCCGCTGGTGACCCTGCAGGAGGTGCTGAAGCTTGGCTCCTCGACCGTCAGCCCGCAGGACGACAAATACATCATCGTGACCCAGATCGAAGGTCATGTATTCGGCATCATCGTGGACCGCGTCTTCGATACCGAGGAAATCGTCGTCAAACCCGTTTCGCCGGTCGTGCGCAACGTCTCCATCTTCTCGGGCAATACCATTCTCGGGGATGGTTCGGTGATCATGATCCTCGATCCCAAGGGCATATCGGGCGCGGCGGGGGAACTGACGATGCGATGCGCCGATGCGATCGCGGCACCGAAGACGCGCGTCAGGCAGGGGGATCTCACGACGGCGCTGCTGATCTTCCGCGCCGGACCCGGCGGCCCCAAGGCGGTTCCCCTTTCTTTGATCGCGCGGCTGGAGGAGTTCGAACGAGGCAAGATGGAACGCACGGGCCAGAGCCACGTCATCCAGTACCGCGGCAAGCTGATGCCGCTGATCGCGTTCGAGGGCTACAGCCCCGACCTTTCACACGGCATGCAGCAGGTCCTCGTCTTTGCCGACGAACTGCACACGATGGGCTTGATGGTGGAGGAAATCCTCGACATCACCGAAACGCACGTGGAGAAAGAACTGGAAGGCCTGCGCGCCGACCTGATCGGCAGTGCCATCGTTTCGGGCCGGGCTACCGAACTGATCGATCCTGCCTACTACCTTCGACAGGCTTTCCCCGGCTGGTTCAGCAGCACGGAACGCGAGGCGACACAGCTGACGCGCGGCAAGCGTATCCTGGCGGTGGACGACAGTTCCTTCTTCCGCAACCTGCTGGCCCCGATGCTGGGCGTGGCGGGATACGACGTAACCTCAGTTTCGAGCGCGACCGAAGGGCTGAAACTATGCGAGGGCGGTGAAGCCTTCGATGTCATCATCTCGGATATCGAGATGCCGGGCATGAGCGGGCACCAGTTTGCAAGGACCCTGAAGCACGATCCTCGCTGGGCCTCGACCCCAATGCTGGCTCTGTCCTCGCGCTTCGCCCAGGCCGATATCGATCTGGGCCGCGCTTCGGGCTTCAACGATTACATCAAGAAGGGTGACCGCGAGGCCCTGCTGGGCGCGCTCAGCCGGTCTTTGGGTCAGCAGATCGGGTCAATCGAAGGACACGCATGATGGAACAACCTACTCCCCCGAAAACTGCCGATACAATGGACAAGGGCCGTTCCGGCGACTACCTGACCGTCAGGATCGGCGGACAGCTGTTCGGCATGCCCGTGCTAGAGATACAGGATGTACTCGGTCCGCAGCGCATCACGCGCATTCCGCTGGTTCCGCCGCAAGTGGCGGGCGCGCTCAACCTGCGCGGCCGCATCGTGACCGCAATCGACGCCCGAACGCGGCTGGACCTGCCGAAAAACAACCCGGATAGCCGCGAAATGTCTGTCGTCGTCGAATACCGCGGCGAACTATACAGCATCATCGTCGACGAAGTCGGGGAAGTACTTGCGCTGCAACAAATCCAGCCCAATCCTCCAACGCTCAATCCCGCCTGGCGGACGATTTCGTCGGGCATTGTCAGGTTGCAGGACGACTTGCTGGTTGTCGTGGATATCGCCCGTCTTCTGGACTTCACTCGCACCGAAACGGTTCATTGACGTCGATGGCGATGCAATCGTCACTACCGCCCCAATCGGCTTCGGTTCCACCCGACGAGCGCACGAAGGTGATGCTGGTCGACGATTCTGCGGTGGTTCGCGGTTTTCTCAACCGCATCCTGTCCGGCGAACCCGATTTCGAGGTCGTGGCGTCGGTTTCGGACGGGGCGCTGGCGGTGGAGAGCATCCGTAAGACACCGGTACAGGTGGTCATCCTCGATATCGAGATGCCGAACATGGACGGCCTGACTGCCATCCCGCTGCTGCTGGAGGCATGCCCGGCTGCAAAGATCGTCATGGCATCCAGCTTGACGACCCGTAATGCAGAAGCGAGCATGAAGGCGCTGGTCGCTGGCGCCGCCGACTACCTGTCGAAGCCAAGCTCCGCGACCGAATTTGCCGGAACCGGCGACTTCAGCCGCGAACTGGTGCAGAAAGCCAGGGCGCTGGGAGCCTCGTCCCGGCGCCAGTTGGCAATGCGCACTCAGGCTGCGGCGTTGACCGAGCCTGTGCCCGCGAAGTCGCTGGCCCTGCGCGCCATGATGACCGGCGCCCCGCGCTACGTCGCGATCGGCAGTTCTACCGGCGGTCCCGATGCGCTGTTCGTGGTGATGAAGCACTTGGTGGGTCTTCCCCAGCCGATCCTGATCACGCAGCACATGCCGCCTGCCTTTACGACCCTGCTGGCCGCCAACATATCCCGGCAATGCGGCATAGACTGCATGGAGGGCAAGGATGGCCTGCTGGTCCAGCCTGGCAAAGCCTATGTCGCGCCCGGCGGGTATCATATGACCCTGCTGCGCTCCGGGCTGATCTCGCTGAACCAGGGACCTCAGGAAAATTACTGCCGCCCTTCGGTGGACGCGCTGCTGCGCCGCCTCGCGCCGCCCGGGCGGCGGGGGGGGCCCGCCATCCGGCCCGGGATGGGACAGGACGGGCTGAAGGGCTGCGAGGCAATCGTGGCGGCCGGAGGCAGCGTGATCGCGCAGGACGAGGCCACCAGCGTGGTCTGGGGCATGCCGGGCATGGTGGCGCGGGCAGGATTGTGCGCCGCCATCCTGCCGCTGGCCGGCATCGGGCCGAAGCTGCGCCAGGTGGCGACCAGAAGCTGATAAGGGAAACTCATGCAGGCACAGACTTTTTCGATTCTAGCGAATGTGGTCAAGGAGCGCTCGGGCCTCGCCCTGACGCCTGACAAAGCCTATCTGTTCGACACCCGCTTGATGGCGGTTGCCCGGAGATGGTCGCTGGATAGCGTCGATGCGCTCGCGAACCGGATTTATGCTCAGCCGAACGATCTGCAGATCAACGACGTCGTGCAGGCGATGACAACCAACGAGTCGCTGTTTTTCCGTGATACCAAGCCGTTCACGCTCTTTGTCGAAACGATGCTTCCGGCGCTGAAAAAGGTCCGTGCGGCGCGGCGGCATATCCGCATCTGGTCCGCCGCCAGTTCCGCGGGACAGGAAGCCTACTCGCTGGCCATGCTGATCAAGGACCACGAAGCCGAGTTCCAGGGCTGGACGTTCGAAATCGTCGGCACCGACCTGTGCCAGCAGATGGTGGACCACGCGAAAACGGGATTATACTCGCAGTTTGAAATTCATCGCGGCCTGCCGGACAGTATGTTGCACAAGTACTTCGCCCAGGCAGGCGATCACTGGCAGATCAGCCAGCAGATCCGCAACATGGTGCGTTTTCAGACCGGTAACCTGCTGCACAGCCTGTCGAGCCTTGGGCAGTTCGATATCGTATTCTGCCGCAACGTACTTATTTACTTCGACGTAGCCACGAAGGGCAAGGTACTGGATGCTGTCGCACGGCAGATGCCCGATGATGGATACTTGGTTCTGGGCGGTGCCGAGACGGTCCTCGGGGTCAGCAAGTCATTCATGCCGATGCCGGATCATCCGGGACTTTATGCAAAACGGCGGTTCGATGCAGGTAAAGCTGCCGTCCATTGATCACGGACATAGCGTAAGTCATTGTCACGGCGAACGGGCCGTGGCTGGTCAAATATCGTGACAAGAGAGTTCCTGCATGAATGGCAGCGGAAAGTCCGGGCAAGCGTCGAACTCGGTCAAGCGGATCCTGGAGTCGGGCTCGCCCCGCGTGCTCAACGCTTGCCGGGTCGCAGCCCAGCTGAAGCATCAGGAAGCGCCGAGGGCCCTTCTGTTCAGGACGACGGCGCTCAACCGCGCCGTCCTGTTCAAGGAGCTGCACCAGAAAAATAGCGCCGACGGTGACAATCGCATGAGCGTCGGCACCAAGGTCTATGTCCCCTTCGACGGCGAGCATCCCGAGGAAGGCGGTATGACCGTCTTTTTTAGCAAGTACACGTTCCAGAACGCGATGCGCGAACTGGTCGACCTTTCCGACAAGCAGCGCGCAGCGGACCTCGCGACCGACATCGAAGTGTTATCCAACCTTGACACGCTGCCGACCTTTGCGCCCTTTCTGGTGAAGGATCTGTTCGATCGGAAGTCGATCGCTGCGGACCCGCTGTATTGCATCATTCCCGAAGACGAGTGGGCGGCGATCCAGGCGTACATCCGGGGCCGGTTCGAGCAGATACTGACAGCGGTGACGGGTGGTACCAATACGCGCAAGGCGGCTATGGACGGCCTCATCGACAAGTTATGGGACTTGAAGGATATTCAAGCCCTGAAAGCCCTTGCGACCGCCTTCGGCCTGGACCCGGATGACAGCCTGGAGATATTCTACGCCTGGAAAGGCATCCTGTATTTTGCGTGGGTATTCACAGCCGTGCGCGAACAGGTCTTCGAGCTGATCGCGTGGTTCGACACCGCCCCGACGCTGCTGAACGCGTTCCTGCCAAATCAGCGCGCCGAGCCGAAGGCAGGGCTAGACAAAGCCAGGCGGTCGGTCTCCAAAATGCTGAATCGGGTCGAAAACGTGCTCACGGAATACGATCATGCCTTCGAGGAGCTGTTCGTCACCGGTTCGGGTCCACACCGCTTCATCACTTTCCTGAAGGCTGCCAGCCAACACTTCCAGACCTGTGGGGCCGGACTGGGCGTACTGCAACACGCCTACGAAGCTTGGGATACGTCGACCCGCCGGTATACCGCCAGGCAGGCCAATAGCGAGACCATCGCTCATGTCATCCAGACGATCCTGGATATCGTTCCAGAGTAGACTGCATTTGTTCAAGTCAGACATGATCCGAAAAACTCCGTTGAAGTCGTGTGATTTAAATTAAGTTTTTATAACCGTATTAGGCTCCGGAGCCAATTGGATGATTGCAGGTCACGACTAGAGCGGTTTCTTGTGGTTGTGAATCG
>CALMVH010000261.1:1599-2968 GCA_937873165.1 uncultured Rhodospirillales bacterium | reverse complement strand
CCACAACCCAGAGATCGCGATCGCGCGCGATGGCACGGATTGTGTAATCGTGCGCGTCGAGGGAGGTCAGGAGACGGTCCGGCTGTATGCGCAGCCAATCCGGCTCGCCATCGGCGCTGCGGATCTGCGTCCACAGCTCGTACCCTTTGTCGCGGCGGTCGATCTTCAGCAGGATCGTGCCACGCTCTTCATCCCCGCGATGCACCAAGGTAGCGGGGAACCCGCGTTCATTGCTGTCCCGGATGCAGGCTGCGACCAAGAACCCGGTGACTAGCGGCGAGACAGCCGACCGGCTCAATCAGCCTCTGAGAGCGTGATGAAGCCGGAACGTGGTGGTCGTCGGCAGCGGTTCTGCAGGCAAAGGGCCCGAAACTTTACAATCCGACGCGCTTTCCGTAGGCAGGCCGCGATCAAAGCCATACGCCGCCTTGGAAATATATGGGTCAAAAAAATACTGGGGTCTCTCAACAGTCATGCGTAGCTCGCCGGACTCTGTCGACCGGCTCTTTGGAACCAACTTCTCTTGCCAAGGCTGATGAGCGATCCTCCCAGAGGTCGCTCTTAGATCCGTTGAAGTGCTTGGCAAGGTTGCTAATGCGACTAAAACGCCTGTAGCGAATCGCGACACAGTTGGCGAGATTTTATGATGTGCCATTAAGTAGTCCAGAACCTGTCAGTGCCAGCCGCATCGTCAGATTTGGCAATTTTGATTAATATCTAATGCTATCAATACCGGGTTTGTTAGAAGCCTACGCCCCAGCTACTCCCGCCATGCCGGCCAAAATTAAAGTTTTGATAGTTGAAATGAATTGGCGGAGCCTGAACCGGTGGCTGATAGGGGGTATATCCATAAGCCGGTTGGGTCGGTACACACGGTCCTACCGGATAGGACTGGCCGGTGTAGTTGTTTACTGCAAGCCGCTGTACACATTGCTGGCCGGGCAACTGGCAAGCACCCAACGCGCTCATCCCGGCCAAAGCACTGACTTTCGCCATCATCTTGAGGGAAGGCCTCGTGGGCTCCATTTGTTTAACCATGTCCGACATCCTATTTGGAAGCGCACTTAGCGCTGTTGAAGAAGCAATAAAAACACCAGCCCTGTAAGGAACTAGCGCCTGTGACCCGATGGAGGAGTGATCCTGGCGGGCGGCGGCGATGCAGTCCGCAAAGCCGCAACGGCAGGTGCTCGAGCCTGAGGAGCAATATGCATCGGTGCGAAGTAACCCTGCCGCGGTTCGTATCGAGGCTGCGGGGCAGGTCCGCGATATGATTGACGATAACCGTTATTATCATCGCGATGACGGTATCCGCCATCGCCTCTGCCCAGAAAGCTCCCGCACGCCAAACCAAGACCCCGTCCGCCAAGAC
>CALMVH010000261.1:0-1589 GCA_937873165.1 uncultured Rhodospirillales bacterium | reverse complement strand
CACCGGGACCAGGTGCATATCCCTGATCATAGTATCCAGGCTGCGGATAGTAAGGTTGTGATGGCGCGGCGTAGGCGGGCGGGTAGTAGCCACCCGGCTGCTGATACGCTCGAAAAGCCGGTTGGACCGGTTGAATTGGTTCGTCCGGAGGCGTGTAGCAAAACCGTCCATCGGATGTGACTGTACCCTGTAACTGCCCTGTGGGAACATTTCCCTGCCACACGGTCGTTGTGCATCCCTGACCAGGATAACCCGAAGCCGGAAGAAGGTTCATCGTCTGAGACCGAGCCGGGGAGCCGATGGCGAGAGCCGCGACCGTGCCGCCCAGAAATGCGGTCAGCAGGCGCTTGGACGGCCGATGGACGTTGTCTTGGTTCAAACGAGTCTCCCAAACTTATGGTCGGCGCCGCTTTATGCGGTTTGATAGGGAGATCATAAAGGATTCCTCTGGAAAAATCAATACTTTGTTAAAAAGTCGGTGGGGTACTGCAAGCGTGGGCCGATTTATTACAGTGGCAAGGTATCCACTTTTGTGGAAGGTGGTGACTAGCGCTGTGGTCGAACCAAGGGAAACCGATTCTTACGTTGCACTAAGACTTGTTTCACCATAGGCAGGCTTGATGAACACAGTGAACTATGACGACATCGTGCGCGCGGCCGGGGTGCTGTCCGGGCTGATCGTGGATACGCCCACCACTCCGTCGCCCGCCTTGTCGCAGCGTGCCGGAGCCGAACTGTTCCTGAAGCTGGAAAATTTACAGTTTACCAGCTCGTTCAAGGTGCGAGGGGCGGCCGTAAAGCTGGCCAGCCTGTCGGACGCGGAGCGTGACCGCGGCGTGATCGCGGCGTCTGCGGGCAACCATGCTCAGGGCGTCGCCCGCCACGCCAGCCTGTTGGGCATCGACGCCACGATCGTGATGCCTCGCGGTACGCCATTCACCAAGGTTCACCGGACCGAAGCCTGGGGGGCGCGGGTCCTGCTGAAGGGCGGTACGTTCGACGAAGCGAACGAAGCCGCGCGGGCTCTTTGTGCCGAAACAGGCGCAATCTTCGTGCACCCTTACGACGACCCGCACGTGATTGCGGGGCAGGGGACCATCGGACTGGAGATGCTGAAGGCGGTGCCCGACCTCGACGCGCTGATCGTGCCGATCGGCGGCGGCGGCCTGATCTCGGGCATCGCGATCGCGGCCAAGGCGATCAAGCCATCCATCCGCATCTTCGGCGTGCAAGCGTCGGCCTTTCCGTCGATGAAGCAGGTGATAGCAGGCGTGCCGGTGGTCACCAAGGGCGCGACCGTGGCCGAAGGCATCGCGGTCAAGCAGCCGGGGTTCATCACGCGCGACATCATCGCGACGCTGGTAGAGGACATCGTGGTTGTCGACGAGACCGCGCTGGAAGTCGCCATCCACCTGCTGGCGGTCGAGCAGAAGATCGTCGCCGAAGGGGCGGGCGCGGCGGGGCTGGCCGCCTGCCTGCGCGAGGCGGACCGGTTTTCGGGCCTTCGCGTCGGCACGATCGTATGCGGCGGCAACATCGACGACCGGCTGCTGGCCTCTATCCTGCTGCGTGGACTGGTGCGGGAAGGG
>CALMVH010000260.1 GCA_937873165.1 uncultured Rhodospirillales bacterium | reverse complement strand
CCCGGAGGACACGTCAACCGCCGTCGGCTGCACAGCCTGGAGGGCCGAGGCGATGTTGGCTTCGGTCAGTCCGCCCGATAGCATCCAAGGCCTTTGCCAGCTTCGCCCAGCCAGCAGCGACCAATCGAACGCTGTGCCATTACCGCCGGGCCGTGCGCTACCCTTTGGCGGGGCCGCATCGAACAAGAGCCAGTCCGCAACTTCCTCGAACGAGCGAGCCGTGTCGAAGTCCGCGGTACTGTCCATCCGGATCGCCTTCATGACTGGCAGGCCATAGCGGTCCCGCAGTTCGCCGATGCGTGCCGGCGGTTCATGCCCGTGAAGCTGCAGCATCGACAGGTCTACCGAATTCAAGATCAAGTCCAGTTCGAAATCGGTGGGATCGACCATCAGCCCGACTGTTTCCACCGAAGTGGGGATCGCGCGGGCGATATCGTGCGCGGCTTCGATGCCAAGGTTGCGCGGCGATGCCTCGAAGAAGACGAGACCGATAAGGTCGGTTCCTGCCTCCACGGCGGCGTTTGCGGTCTCGATATCCATGATGCCGCAGATTTTAACCGAACTCATGCCGCCAGGCTTTCGTTGATGGCCCGCGCGGCTGCAGCCGGATCGGCTGCTTGCGTAATAGGGCGCCCGATAACGACATAGGTCGCGCCGGTGCTAATGGCACTGGCCGGGCTCATCGTACGCTTTTGATCCTGCGTATGCGTGTCGGCAGGGCGGATGCCCGGCACCATCAGGATGGGCGCGCTGCCCCCGGTCAGCCGCAGCGCCGGAACCTCGTGCGGCGAACAGACAAGACCATCCAGCCCGTATTCGAGTCCCAGCTTCCCCAGCCTTGCGACTTGTCCCGACAACGGTAGCGCCTGCCCGGTCGCGGTCAGGTCGTCTTCATCAAGGCTGGTAAGCACCGTGACTCCCAGCAGCTTGACCTTGCCATCCGCCGCTTCAACAGCGCGGCGCATCATTTCGCGCCCTCCGGATATGTGGATGGTCAGAAATGTGACGTTCAGCGCCGCGGCAGACCGCACGGCGGCGGCCACGGTATTGGGAATGTCATGCAGCTTGAGATCAAGAAACAGCGGCAGCCCGAGTCTGGCAAGTCGCTGTACGCCCACAGGACCATTGGCAACAAAGAACTCAAGGCCAATTTTCAGGCCGCCGACATAAGGCGCAACTTGTGACGCCACGGCATAGGCCGCATCAACATCGGCCAGGTCGATCGCGCAGAAAATCGGAGAGCCAGCCATCAACCTTGACAGTCATTCCCGCAAGCGCGGAAAACCTGTTTATCGGTTAATCTGCAGGCTCGATTTGGCGGGAGTGATGCCATACATCTGACCTCACGCATCCCGCACGGTATCCGCTGCCACTAAAGGTCGCGCCGATGACATCTGAGCATAGCGTTCTTCGGCCGCCTCGGCGCGCAGGCGCATGGCGGCCACATCGTTTTCCAACACTGCAACTCGCTTTTGCGCTGTCTTGGACGCCCGCCGATGCTTGCGGCCCGTGTTCCATGCGACAACGCCACCCAGCAGGAACCCAACGAACACGAACACGAACACCAGCACAAACAAGGGACCCGTGTAGACGTTATCTGAGATCGGAAAGAACTGGACCTGCGTCTGGTCCTTGTTGGATACGGCAAACAGCACTAGCACCAGCAGGACCAGGAACGTCGCCGCGCCGGACAGGTACCGGATCACATTCAGCTTACGATCCAGCTTCCGAGCCATTCAGGCGCTCCCGTAATTGCTTGCCCGTCTTGAAGAACGGCACGGCCTTCTCATCGACCGGCACCGACTCGCCCGTACGGGGATTACGGCCGATGCGCGCAGACCGCTGCTTGGCGGAGAACATTCCGAACCCGCGCAACTCGACGCGGTTACCCTCGGCCAGCGCATCGCCGATTGTTTCGAACAAGGTCGACACGATCGCCTCGGCATCGCGCTGCATCAGGTGGGGATGAAGGCTGGCCAGCCTTTGCACCAGTTCGGATCTCGTCATGACCCAGCCCTCACCCCAATCCGACCGTTACTCTTCGCCCTTGGCCTTCTTCAGGGCCGCGCCCAGGATATCGCCCAGGGACGCGCCGCTGTCGGACGAGCCGTACTCGGCCATCGCCTGCTTTTCCTCGTCGGACTCCTTGGCCTTGATGGAGAGAGTGACCTTGCGGGCGGATCGCTCCACCGTCAGGATTTTCGCATCGACCTTTTCACCGACGGCAAAGCGGTCGCTGCGCTGTTCCGAACGCTCACGCGACAGTTCGGCACGCTTGATGAAGCCGGTTATCTTGCCGTTGACCAGAACCTCGACGCCGCCCTCGTTGGTGCCGGAGACCGTACAGGTCACAACAGCGCCCTTCTTCAGCGAGCTCATCTCGTCTTCCAGCGGATCGCCGCCGGTCATCTGCTTGATGCCGAGGCCCACACGTTCCTTCTCGACGTCGATTTCCAGAACCTTCGCGGTAACGCTGTCGCCCTTCTTGAAGGTCTTGAGGGCTTCCTCGCCATCGACTTCCCACGAAATGTCGGACAGGTGCACCATGCCGTCGATCTCGGCCGTCAGCCCCACGAACAAACCGAACTCGGTGATGTTCTTGACCTCACCCGTGACGGTCGAGCCGACCGGGTGTTCGGACGACAAAGTTTCCCACGGGTTGGACTGGCACTGCTTGATGCCAAGGCTGATCCGGCGCTTGGACGCATCGACATCCAGCACCACCACTTCAACTTCCTGGCTGGTCGAGACGATCTTGCCGGGATGGACGTTCTTCTTGGTCCACGACATCTCGGAAACGTGCACCAGGCCCTCGATGCCGGGTTCCAGCTCCACGAATGCGCCATAGTCGGTGATGTTGGTGACGCGGCCGGTATACTTCGCACCCGCCGGGTACTTGGCTGCAACACCTTCCCACGGATCGGACTCGAGCTGCTTCATGCCAAGGCTGATGCGCTGCTTGTCCGGATCGAAGCGGATAACCTGGACCTTGACGGTCTGGCCGATCTGCAGCGCCTCGGATGGGTGGTTGACGCGGCGCCACGCGATATCGGTCACGTGCAGCAGGCCATCGACGCCGCCAAGATCGACGAACGCGCCGTAATCGGTGATGTTCTTGACCACGCCCTGCAGGATCTGG
>CALMVH010000259.1 GCA_937873165.1 uncultured Rhodospirillales bacterium | reverse complement strand
GAACTCGGCACCGAGGTTGGGCGGGTTGCGACCGTGCTCAAGAGCCACGGCGTCGGCAAGGGCGATACCGTCACGATCTACATGCCGATGATTCCGGAGGCCGCTTACGCCATGCTGGCCTGTGCCAGGATCGGCGCGGTTCATTCCGTGGTCTTCGCGGGGTTTTCGGCCAGCAGCCTTCGCGACCGGATCGAGGATTGCGGGTCGAAAGTCGTTATTACCGCCGACGAAGGCTCGAGAGGCGGAAAGCCCATCGCGTGCAACCGAAAGGTGGACGCGGCGCTGAAAGATTGCCCGATTGTGGAAACGGTTCTGGTGGCGCGGCATACGGGGGCAGACATCGAAGGGCGGGACGGCCGGGATCACTGGCTGGATGAGGAGTCCGCCGCTGTAGGCTCCGACTGCCCTGCCGAACCGATGAACGCGGAAGATCCGCTGTTCATCCTTTACACGTCCGGATCGACCGGCAGGCCGAAGGGGGTTGTGCATACAACCGGTGGATACCTGGTCTATGCGGCCCTGACGCACCGTCTGGCGTTCGACTACCGCGCGGGCGAGGTGTACTGGTGCACAGCCGATATCGGCTGGGTCACGGGCCATTCCTATGTCGTGTACGGTCCGCTTGCCAACGGAGCGACCACTGTGATGTACGAAGGGGTGCCGAACTGGCCCGACGCAGGACGCTGCTGGGACATTGTCGACGAGTTCGCTGTTTCGACATTCTATACCGCGCCAACCGCCATCCGCGCCCTGATGGCGGAGGGAAACGGGATACTGGCCCGCAGCCGCCGCCATACGCTGCGTGTGCTGGGCTCGGTCGGCGAGCCGATCGCTCCCGAAGCTTGGCGCTGGTATGCCGAGCAGGTCGGGCAGGGGCGCTGCGCGGTGGTCGATACCTGGTGGCAGACCGAAACCGGCGGCATCATGATCGCGCCGCTGGCGGGCATCATCGATCCCAAGCCCGGTTCCGCCACCTTGCCGTTCTTCGGCGTCCAGCCTGTGCTGATCGGCGCGGATGGCAAGCCGGTTGAAGGCGAAGGGGAGGGCGCCCTGTGCCTTGCCGCCAGCTGGCCGGGGCAGGCGCGCACGCTTCATGGCGATTACGACCGCTTTGTCCAGACGTACTTCGCGCCCTATCCCGGGTATTACTTCAGCGGGGACGGCGCGCGGCGGGACAAGGACGGGTATTACTGGATCACAGGCCGTATCGATGACGTGCTGAACGTGTCGGGGCACCGCATCGGTACGGCGGAGATCGAGAGCGTGCTGGTGCTCCACGAACATATCGCGGAAGCGGCGGTCGTGGGGATGCCGCACCCCATCAAGGGGGAAGGCATTTATGCGTTTGTGACTCCTAACCGCGGGGTTGCGGGCGGCGAGGCGCTGAAGGCGGAACTGATGGCCCTGGTTCGGGACCGGATCGGTCCTATCGCCACGCCCGATGTCATTCAGTTCGCCAGCGGTTTGCCCAAGACGCGTTCTGGCAAGATCATGCGCCGCATCCTGCGCAAGATCGCGAGCGGCGATACAGCGGAGCTCGGCGATATATCGACGCTGGCCGATCCTTCCATTGTGGACGAACTGGTCGCGCCTTGCTGAATGATGGATGACCGTTGACCGGCGAGGCCCTGCTGCCATGCGATGGCACGATGACCTTGACGCTTGATGCCGTTCCGGATGCGCTGGCTGTGTTCGAACGTCTTCTAGCCGCGATCGACTGGCAAGCCGAGACGATCAGCCTGTTTGGCAAGGCCGTTCCTGTTCCCCGGCTGGTGGCGTGGCATGGAGACGCCGCCTATACTTACAGCGGTATCCGGCACCAGCCTGCGGCGTGGACGCCGGACCTTCTGGCTCTTAAGAACATTTGTGAAGGCGTCGTGCATACCCGCTTTAACAGCGTGCTGCTGAACCTGTACCGCGATGGCCGGGACGGCATGGGATGGCATGCGGATGACGAACCCGAACTGGGAAGCGACCCCGTTATCGCCAGCCTGTCGCTCGGTAGCACCAGGACATTCCATGTCAAGCATCGCAGTAAGCCCCTAAAACTGGCCATTCCCCTGACGCCGGGTTCATGCCTTGTCATGGAAAGCCATTGGCTGCATCGCGTCGCGAAAACGGCCCGTCCCACCGAGACTCGGATCAACCTGACGTATCGCCAGATTGGCTGATCAGCCGTGCGAAGGGCCCGATGACTTGACGGATCCCGCGACCGCCTGCACCACATTAAGCAGCGTAGCCCCGGCAGTTCTCAGATTGTCCTCTGAAAACGCATGCGCCACTTCGTGTTTGGCATCCTGTACCGTGCCGGCGGCGCAGACAGCCGAGTGCGCCAGAAAACGCATGGCGGCGCGGGTTTTCTCACCTAAAATCTGATCGGTTCTCATAGTGTTATTATAGAATAAGCTGCGGAGCGGTTCAACAAACCTGTTAGGCGTGCTTGCGCGGCATTTGTATGACTTGCGCGCCCGCAGGCACGTCGCCGGACACCACCACGCGGGTGGCGGGCAGGATGACCGTCACGGCAGTGCCCTTGCCCATCTCGCTGGCAAGCGTCAGCGAGCCGCCATGCAGTTCCGCGATCTTGCGAGCCAATGGCAGTCCTAGGCCGTAGCCCTTGTGGCTGGGCTCGTCGATGCCCGACCGGTAGTAGGGTTCGACCACTTTCGGCAGATCCTCGCTCGGGATGCCCTTGCCGGTGTCGACGATCCGGAACGCGATGCTGCCATTGGCCTGATGTTCGGCCGAGATGCTGACCTTGCCTCCTGCCGGCGTATTCTGGATCGCGTTGATGGCGATGTTGATCAGGATCTGCTTGCACCGCAGTTCGTCCGCCCGGACCGCGGGCAATTGTCCGGCCGGCAACGTTATGAGGCTTACATCCGCTTCCTTTGCTTGGCCTTCCACCAGCTTCAGGCATGAAACAATCAATTGTGGCAGGTCAACGATCTGCTCGCTTAGCGTGATCTTGCCCGCCTCGGCCTTGGTCAGGTCGAGTATATCGCTGATCAGGGCTTGCAGATGCAAGCCGGACCCCCGGATGTCGCTCAGGTATTGTTTCTGCCGCTCGGTCAACGGACCGGCGTATTCCATCATCATGAATTCGGAAAAACCAATGATCGCATTCAGCGGGGTGCGCAGTTCGTGGCTGGTATACGAAAGCAAACTCGATTTCGTACGCTTGGCGGCAATGGCGC
>CALMVH010000258.1 GCA_937873165.1 uncultured Rhodospirillales bacterium | reverse complement strand
AAAGGGGTGCAGCGATGGCACGGCCGAAATCAATGCGCCGACCCCGGCGGCGATGCCGACCGCCACGTTCAATATATAGTCTACCATTAGCGAGGCAGCCGCGAACAGGCCCAGCCGGTCGCCGAGGTTTTCCCGCGCCACCGTGTAGGATCCACCGCCGTTCGGGTAGGCCTTGATGGTCTGGCGGTAAGAAAAGTACAGGATGGCGAACAGCGCCAGGATGACCCCGGTCAAGGGGCCGATCCATGCAATTCCGCCAACGCCCAGCGGCAGGAGGATGGTCAGCGCGGCTTCGGGTCCGTAGGCGGCGGACGACAGCGCGTCGAGGCCCAGCATGGGAACGCCGACAACCGGACCTACCTTTTGCGTCTCCTCGTCACATGACGCGAGTGATGGACCCAGAATCTTATCGAAGATCGACATGCTGAACCGCCCTGGAATGGTATTCCCCGATACCATGGAACACGGGCCGCCATGATAAAAATTCAGCACTGAATTACGAACGGCTTGGATATAATGCTTATTCAACCGGACTTTTGCGTTACGAATGGCAGGCTTCGTTCATACGCCGGACTCGCCGTGAAAAACCGACTTCCCAGCCTCTTTCACGATGTCATGTACAACCTTCGGGGCGGATTCCTTGTCCGTCCCCTGATCATCGCGCTGCTCCTGGGCGCGGTTGGCAACCTGCTGCCGCGCCTGGAGGAGGCCTATCCGATTACCGGCGCCTGGATGCCGCACAGCATGTTCCCTTCGCGCGGCGAACCCCAGGTCGCGACAACGATCCTTTCAACCATCGCCTCGGCGGTCATGACGGTTGTTTCCATCGTGTTCGCCATTCTGCTGATGACGCTGACCCTGGCTTCCATGCAGTTTTCGCCCCGCATCATCGTCAGTTTTTCCCAGGACCGCGTCACGCAGCAAACGCTTGGCATATTCCTCGGCACTTTCCTGTACTGCCTTGCCGCCCTGCCGTTCGCGCATGCGATGCCGATGCCGTTCGAACCCGTGCTGACGGTGCTTGGCAGCATGCTGCTGTCGATCCTGTGCGTTGCCTGGCTTTTGTTCTTCATCCACCACATATCCCAGGCGATCAGCGTCAATCACATTGTGGATCGCATCGCGCAGGAAACCGAAAGCATCATCGACGAGACGATGCCGGCGCTGCGGCGCTACGATCGCCGGGATGCGATCGACCAAGGGCCGGCAGACGCCGATCCGCGAAGCGTCGCGATCCTGTCCACGCGGTCGGGATATGTGCGTTTCATCGACACCAGGCGGCTGGTGGGGCTCGCCAAGACAGCCGGAGTCAAAATCCGCGTTCTGCGCCGCGTGGGCCATTTCGTGCCGAGGGGCGTTCCGGTTATGACGGTATCGGCGGGCGAGCGGCTGACAAAGGGCGAAACGGACGCGCTGCAGACTTTCTTCGAGATGGGCCCGACGCGAACCTTGCAACAGGATGTCGAATACGGCGTTCTGCAGATCGTGGACATTGCGCTGAAAGCCATCTCGCCCGCCGTGAACGACCCCAGCACGGCCATCAGCTGCATCGATCAGCTGAGCCGTATCCTGATCCGGTTTGCCGCGCGTGAACCGGTAAATGCCGTCACTTACGACCCGCCGGGCGTCATCCGGGTCAGCATTCCATGGCTAGGGTTCGATCGGCTGCTGGAGGCCGCATTCGAACAGATCCGGCTGTACGCCAAGTCCGACCTGGCCGTGAACCTGCGCATGCTGCGGGCCTTGGGAGACATTGCTTCCACCATTCCGGACGCGGACACGCGCAGGCTTCTGGTCACCCGCGGACAACGAACGGTGGCAGGCTGCGCGTCCAAGTTCGAGGCGGACGAGCTCGTGGAGATGAACCTGCGCCTCGCCAATCTGGAACGGATCGGCGCGGGCTGAGGATCAGACCGGACCGCCTGTATCGCGTGCGCGTCGGGGCCGGGTGGATGAAAAGGACACGATCTTCCCCGCCTGCAACCGCGGAACAAGGAACGTGACCTCGGTCGACGGATAGATCTCGTGAAGCTTGATATCTGAAAGGGCATCTGTGGCGGCTATCACGTCATCCAGCCGCTTCCGCCGCTCGGGCGAAATGCTGCCGCGCCGTGCCAGCAGCCGCTGGAGCGGCCTTAAACCCTGCCGGTCGGTGATGTTGGCGTACGCTTGTTGCGTTTCGATATTGGGCGCGGTTTTCAGCATGTCGAGGTAACCCTCACCATAGCCCAGCGCCAGTACCCTCCACAGTTGCCTCCTAACATCGGGGGGAACGGTTGTCATGGTTCAGGTGAAGAATTTCTGGCCGTGAGTCAGTCCGTGAAAACGGCCGCCCTTGCAGAACCGGTCCATGTATGTCGGCAGCACGATGTCGAGCGAAGCGGGCGAGATGCCAAGGTCGGAAAGCGTTTTGGCGCCGGGCGACACCACATTGTCGCGCTTTAGCAGCGTGACCTGATCGGGCGTCAGCGGCTTGCCGGGCAGATGCTGCATGAACCCGGCCTGGATGTTGGCCAGTCCGAAGGGAAGCGTCACCAGGCGGCGCTTGCGGCCGATCTGCTTCAGCATGATCTCCATTAACTGACGAAAGGTATGGATTTCCGGACCGCCCAGCTCGTAGGTCTGGCCGATGGTGTCGGCGCTTTGCAGGCATTGGCTGACCGCATCGGCGACATCGGCGACATATACCGGCTGGAATCGGGTAGTGCCGCCGCCGATCAGGGGCAGGGCCGGCAGCAGTTCCGCCATTCTCGCAAACCGGTTGAAGAACTGGTCCTCGGGACCGAACACGATGCTGGGGCGCAGGATGGTAGCGCCCGGGAACGCCTCGCGCACCTGCGTTTCGCCATGCGCCTTGCTGCGCGCATAGGCGGACGGCGAGTTGGCATCGGCCCCGATGGCAGAGACATGGATCAGCCGCTGTGCGCCCGCTTCCGCCGCGGCGCGCGCGATGCGGCCGGGAACTTCCGCATGCAGGAACTCGAAGCCGTTGCGCCGCGCCGGGGCCAGTTCGCCAAGCAGGTTGATGACCAGGCTCGATCCCGCGATGGCTTTCACGATCAATGGCTGGTCGTGCAGCGACAGCGGCAGGGGATTGACCTGCCCCACAACGCCCGATGTGCGCAGGAACCCGCCTTGCGCCGGATCGCGCATCGGCACCCGGATCGTATAGCCCAACCGCGCGACGTTGTTGATGACATACCGCCCTATAAAACCCGAGCCGCCGAAAATTGTCGCTATAGTGCCTTCAAGCATCGCGTTCACGTTTCCTTTGTATGCAACAACACCCGGCTACACGATTCGGCCCCGGATGCCTAGGCACCGCGTCTTCGGCAGCGTGCACATTTCCGTTTGACGAACCGGCCAGAGGCTTTATAAGTCTCTTCCACGCGATTGCCCAGATGGCGGAATTGGTAGACGCGCAGGTTTCAGGTACCTGTGGTAGTAATACTGTGGAGGTTCGAGTCCTCTTCTGGGCACCACGCATTCCCTCCGAACCTGACGGCGGCGACCATGGCAAGCGATGAAGCGCAGCAATCGATCACCCTGCACCAGGGCGACCTGCCCGATGGACTGGACCTGGGGCCCGTGGTCGCGATCGATACGGAAACCATGGGCCTGGTTCCCGGACGGGACCGGTTGTGCCTGATCCAGCTGTCGTCGGGGGATGGCACGGTTCACCTGGTGCAGTTCCAGCGGGGCCGCTACGATGCGCCCAACCTGCGCCACCTGCTGAGCAACCTCGACGTGCTGAAGCTGTTCCACTTCGGCCGCTTCGATATCGCGGTACTGTATGCGTATCTGGGTGTGCTGGCGCGGCCGGTGTATTGCACCAAGGTCGCCTCCAAGCTGACGCGTACCTACACCGACCGGCATGGGCTGAAGGATCTCGCGCGTGAACTGCTGACGGTCGATCTCGACAAGCAGCAGCAGAGTTCGGACTGGGGCGCTGCCGAGCTTACCGAAAGCCAGATGAAGTATGCCGCCTCCGACGTGGTGTATCTGCATGCGCTGAAGGCGCGGTTCGATGTCATGCTGGACCGCGAGGGCCGGACCGGGCTGGCGGCGGCTTGCTTCGAGTTCCTGCCGACCCGCGCCGCGCTCGACCTTGCAGGCTGGGCTGAACAGGATATCTTTGCCCATTAAGGGCCTGGGATCGCTGGCGCCTAAATCGAGGACAGGTCTTGAAGCTTGCATTGCCGACTTTTTCCAGGCCATCGCCTGGACGATATACGCGGCGGGTGCGGCAGTTGCGCATTGTCCTGCCGGTTACCGCGGTTGCCATGCTGGGCTTGGTGCTGATCTGGCCGCATTTCGATCCCGCGCAGGCAACCAAGAAGCACGCCAACGCCGACTCGCCGGAAATGCACAACTCGTATTTTTCCGGGATCGATAAAAGTCATCAGCCATATACCGTGACGGCGGACAAAGCCGTGTCGCAGGCGAGTTCCAGCAACGACATGGACCTCACCAATCCACTGGCGGAGGTCACGCTGAAGAACGGTGCCTGGGTCGCGATTCGCGCGGACAAGGGAACGTACCGCCAGGATCCGGGCACGATCGTGCTGGTCGGCAATGTGCGCCTGTACCACGACATGGGGTACGAGGTGACAACCAGCGCGGCGGGACTGGACCTCGTCAACGGCATCGCGTGGAGCGACAAACCCACAAAGGGGCACGGTTCGCGTGGCGAGATCGAGGGCGAGGGGTTCAAGCTGATCCAGGACAGCGACAAGATCATCTTTACCGGTAAATCCAGGCTGTTGCTGAAGCCGGAAACAGACGATGATAATGTACAGGGTCCGGAAGAGGCCCCTGCCGATAACCGGCCGAAAGCGCAGGCAGCCAAGCCATGAAGAACGTTATCTTGTCCGCCTTGGTCTGCCTGGCTGTTTCGGCCGCTCCTTCAGTCCATGCCAAGGATAAGCCCAAGCCTGTCACAGTCACCTCTACGACACCCGATGCCGACGTACCTTCGCCCGTAGGGGCCGCGCCTCCGGATGGTGCCCTGGAAGTTACGGCCACGGGTACGCTGGAATGGTTGCGCGAGGATCAGATGTATGTCGCGCGTGGGAATGCGGTGGCAAAGCATAACGACACCACGCTGAAAGGCGATGTGCTGGTCGCGCATTACAACGACAAGGCCGGCAAGAAAGGCAGCACGCAGATCAGCGAGGTCACGGCGGACGGCGATCCCGTCATCCTGATGTCCCCGACTGCCGTCGCCTACGGCCAGCACGGCGTTTATGACCTGAACAAGCACCAGGCCTTGTTGCTCGGCAACAATCTGAAGCTGGTGACGACGGAGGAGGTCGTCACCGCCAAGGACACGCTGGAATACTTCGAAGATATCTCCACGGGCGTGGCGCGCGGGGATGCCGTCATGGTGCGCGGGGATGACCGGCTGACCGCCGACGTGATCGCAGCCAAGTTCACCGATCCTCCCAAGGCGGATGCCAAGGCAGGGGGGCAGGCCAGCGCTCAGGCGGCGTCGCCGTCTGCGGACACCGCGGCCAAGCCCGGTACCGACGCGGACGGCAAGAAAACATCGTCACGCCGGCTGGAGCGCCTGGATGCGAAGGGACATGTGGTGCTGACAACGCCCACGGATATCGTGACCGGCAACGAGGCTGTGTATAATCCCCTCACCGACCAGACCACCGTGTTGGGCGACGTGCACCTGACGCGTGATCAGAACCAGATGGATGGCGCGCGGGCGGAAGTCGACATGGCAACCGGAATCAGCCGTGTCTATGCCGCGCCTGACACCAGGGTACGCGGTCTTTTCATTCCTAAGAAAAAGGACAAGACGAACGTCGCTGGCGATGGCAATGGAGACAGCGACGCTGGCGACACGGGCGGCAGTCCTACCGCCCAGGCAGATGCGGCGCAATGACTGACCTGCGCGACACGCCGCCCCTGCCGCCTTCACTGGCACAGCCTCATGCGGACCCGGCATACACGGTGTCTACCGATCCGGGCCGCGCGTTCAACATGCAGCATGGACTGGTCGCGCGGCACCTTGGCAAGCGTTACAAAGGCCGACCGGTCCTGCGGGACGTAACAGTCGGGGTCCAACGGGGCGAGGCGGTCGGCCTGCTAGGACCCAATGGGGCCGGCAAGACCACCTGCTTCTACATCATGACCGGGCTGATTGCCGCCGATGCCGGCACTATTCTGCTGGATGGTCAGGACGTCACCAGCCTCCCCATGTACCGGCGGGCGCGTCTGGGGGTTGGATATCTGCCGCAGGAAGCCAGCATCTTCCGCGGCCTGACCGTGGAGCAGAACATCCGCGCGGTGCTGGAGGTGCGGGAGCCCGATCCTGTGGTCCGCGAGAACCGGCTGGAAGACCTGATGGCGGAGTTCTCGATTTCACATCTCAGGCGAACGGCGGCACTGGCGCTGTCGGGCGGCGAGCGTCGCCGCTGCGAGATTGCCCGGGCGCTCGCCAGCGCCCCGCAGTTCATGCTGCTGGACGAACCGCTGGCAGGCATTGATCCAATCGCCGTGAACGATATCCGCGACCTGATCTATCAGCTACGCGAGAAGGGGATTGGAGTTCTGATCACGGATCACAACGTGCGGGAAACCCTGGATATCGTCGATCGCGCCTACATCCTGCACGATGGCAAGGTGCTGATGGAGGGGGTTCCCTCCGAAATCGTCTCGCACGAGGATGTGCGCCGCGTCTACCTAGGGGAAAACTTCAGCCTGTAACCCGTCCACTTTGTCTGGAACTATGCGTTTGCCTAAATGTTCATCAGGATATGCGTATTTTTCACGCATTCTTAGGTTAAACAGTGTATGAAAATCTCGATCCCGGATAAACCGGTGGCGAGCAGACAGGGTGGAATTGAACATGACCGAAGCGGCCCCGACAACCTCGAACCCCTTCAAGACAGAACCAAGAATGCTGGGCGATCGCCAGCGCAGTTCGGAGGAAATCGTCACCAGCGCCCTAAAGACGCTGAGGCAGGACGTCGGCCCACAGGAGGCCCGGACCATTGATGCGTTGCTGGACAGCGTTGCGCCTGCCAACCGATCCGCCGGGACGATCGGCAACCGGTTCGTTCAGGCCGAGACGACCCGCTTTTACCAGCGCGCGCGTGATATGCCGGCGGGTACGACGGGTCAAGTGCTGGACGGCGTGTCGAAGATTTTGGGTGCTGGCGACTTCAAAACTTTTCAGGTCCTGCAAACCGTGTCGGACGAAATCTCGTGGATCGATGGAAAGGCCAAGGGCGCGTATTTCAAGAACCCACAGCAAGCCCGTGCCGTGGACGAAGTCAAGCGGGGTCTGGAACATGCGGCGCATCAGTTCATGACCCCGGTCACGAACGGTTTGATCGGTCCTGGTACATCGCGCTCCATCCTGGAAGAGATTCCGTCACGTGAAGCGAAGTTGCATGGCGAACAGCATCCGACTCCAGGGTCCATGGCCATCGTTCAGACGCTGGGCCAGGCGATGCGCAACAAGGCAGCTGCGGCGGCAGATCGGACCGAGTCATTGAAGCGTGAGCTGCAGGCAACGCCGGTGAGCGCGGGTGACAACTCAGCAAGACTGGAGGCTCACCAGAAGTTTTCAATTGCACGGCAGTTCACGGAAACGTTTCAGCGCACCGCCAAGACCCTGGGCGAAATCGAAACTCGCGTAGGAACAGCTGCCTCGAACTGGCCAAGTCTGATCGTAAGGGAGCCCAAAGCCCTGCTGGAACCGGCATCGCCTAGGTCCGGGGTGCAGGCCTTGAATATCGCGCTACCAGCCTCGGTCCCTGACAAATCAATCCAGCTGAAGCATTAATCGACTGGATTTGAACACGGGGACACCGATATACTCTGGTATCAGAGGAGATACAGCCATGAACGCAAATCGTTTGACCCGCCGCCAGTTGTTGGCCACCACCATGGGCCTGGGCTTGGGTGCGGGACTGGGTCTCGGCAAGGCATCCGCGATGTCGCAGTCCCAGCTTTCGGCGGGCAGCGAGCTGGGCACGGCCTACGCCAATCGCTGCGGCGGCGGCGATGCCAGCGCGCACCAGAAGCTGATCTCGGACTTGCAGGCAGTCCTTATGCAACAGCCTGGCACTAAAGGCGAAACCCTCACTAAGACCGCGTATTGCCCTATCTGCGGCTGCCCGGTCACGGCAACACGGACAGTTCTGTAAAACGGGGTCAAGCAGTCGCTACATGGTCGCCGTCATCCCCTGTGGTCTGGTTATGATGGGCAGCAACGTTTGTAAAACCTGTCTGTCAGCGTGAGGGGTGGCTTGCAGCACGAGGGTTTCTGACCTGAATTGCATCTGCGTTTGCGGATTGTACCCCATGGCGCGGTAGCGATTGCCTTCCTCCTGAAGTGCGGCATACGCTTTGCGCACCCTCGGCGTATCGCACAAGCCACAGTTCTTACTGTACGGAGCGTCGGACAGGTATGGCTTGCCCTTGATCGTCATGACATCGCGAACAGTGTCGGCAGTCGCATAGTTAAACGTCATGAACTCCTTCATGCCATCTTTGTCTTGCGCCAGACGATATCCGCGGCCTACGTCCGTGAACCATGAGATTGTGGTCGCATGGTAGTGCGACAGGTCGCTTTGGCAGTGGTTCTCAGCGATTAAGCGTGCAAATTCGGCTGAGTTGCCCTTGGCCAAAATCGGCAAAGCCGACATGATGACCTTTTGGGTCGAGTCGGGTTCATCTTCCAACGCACCCTTCAGCGCCGGGGGCTTCCAACGGTTGGATGGATCGCTGGGCCGCCCGACCATGAAATCAGCATAGGCTCTCACGCCTCCGGCGCGGGCATCGCCCTCCTGCAGATCTCCCGTGATGATCGCGGACCTAAGGGTATGCCCATCCTTATAGAAGAACTTCTTCTTATTTCGGATTGCATGGGTCAGTTCATGCGACAGGGTTCCGGCACGGAAAAGCGCCGGCCCGGCCTTGCAGGGCGTAACCTCGGAATTCAAGACCAGTGTAACGGCGCCCGTACGAGGATTGGTATCCAGCAGCGCTCCAGCACCCCGCCGATCCAACGCATCTTTATCGAACTCAATGCCGATATTTTCCCTGTAAGCAAATTGCAGCAGAGAGCGAGTGTAAGGTGTCTGGGATGCTATAAAAACAGCGTGGTCGAGAAGCTTCCTGTTGGCAATGGCCTCGCGCAAGGCGGTGACGTCGTCAACACCATTTCTCGGCACGGTGTTGCCCCCATGATACGGCACTGGCGGACGGGCGACAAAGGCGCCATTAGGGGTTTTGCGGCCCTCGGCATCGACCCTGAGGCTCCATTCGGAATGGCTGGCATGCTTAACCGATGCGGACATTCGACCTCAATCAACCACGCTTCACGGTACTGCCACATTTATCTAAAATGCAAGCGAAAGGATTTGTTCCCTCGCATCGCGAGCCGTTTGAAGAAGACGGGTGGAGCGATGGCTGTGTAGTTACCCCTCCAGCGTCGCCGTTAGCGTGATCTCGGCGCCTTTGAACAGCTTGGAAACAGGGCAGCCCGCCTTTGCCTTGTTCGCCAGTTCCTCGAATTTTGCGTGGTCGGCGTTCGGCACCTTGCCCTTGAGTGTCAGATGGATCTTCGTGATGGCAAAGCCGTCCTCGACCTTGTCGAGCGTCACATCCGCTTTCGTTTCCATCTTTTCGGCCGTCAGCCCGGCTTCGCCAAGGATCATCGACAGCGCCATGGTGAAGCAGCCCGCGTGCGCGGCGCCGAGCAACTCTTCGGGGTTGGTGCCGGGCTTGCCTTCGAAGCGGGTCGCGAAGCCGTAGGCCTGATCCTTCAACGCGCCGCTGGCGGTCGAGATCGTTCCATGGCCATCCTTGAGCCCACCACTCCAGATCGCGCTGCCGTTCGTCTGCATGGAAATATCCTTTCTGTTGATGGCTGAACGAGGGATTAGCCGCCCTGCGAGAAACCCGGGTAAAGAGTCATGCCGCCGTCGACGAACATGGTGGTGCCGGTCAGGTAATCGGACTCGTCCGACGCCAGCCAGATCGCGGCGCGCGCAATATCCTGCGCCACGCCGACACGGCCATAGGGGATCAGCGTCAGCAAATCTTTTTCGGCATCGGGGGTGGCCCAGGCCGCATGGTTGATCGGTGTCTTGATGGCGCCGGGGGCAATCGCATTGCAGCGGATCTTCTGCGGCGCCATTTCCTGCGCGATCGACTCCATCATCAGCTTGATCCCGCCTTTCGACGAAGCGTAGTTGACGTGGCCGCCCCACGGAATCACCTGATGCACGCTGCTCATGCAGATGATCTTGCCGAGCGCCACCGAAACCTCTGGCCTGGGACCTCGGCGCAGGAACTCGCGCACGGCCTCGCGCGCGCACAAGAACTGCCCGGTCAGGTTCACGTCGATCACAGCCTGCCATTGCTGCAGCGTCATTTCCGGAAAAGCGGCATCCTTCTGCCAACCGGCGTTGTTCACCAGGATATCGACGGTGCCGTGTTCCTTGACGATCTGAGCGAACATCGCCTGAACCTGATCCTCCTTCGACACATCGGCCATGATCGACATTGCCTGGCCGCCGGCCTGGCGGATATCGGCCACGATGGCGTCGGCGGCTTCCGGATGCGTTACACAGTTGATCAGGGTCATGGCGCCCGCCGCGGCCATGTGCCTAGCAACGCCCTCGCCAATGCCGGAGTTGGCGCCCGTCACCAGCGCAACCTGCTTGTCCAGAGGCCGATGATCGTAGTGCTGCATCAGTTCGGGTTGCGTGTACTGATTGAAGGTTCCGGTCCCGGTCATGATCGTTCCTGTGTTGGTTGCCGTTCTAACGGCAGGCTACGGGGAACGTTCCCGTCCCTCACGGCGCCCAAAGGCCGATGGCATGGTCCTTGCTTGCCTGTGCGCCGCGTTCAGCGCCGGTTAAGCAATTCTCGGCTACATACCCTTATGACATTCGTACAACGCCAGGAACTCAGGCAATCCCAGTCGCTGGTGATGACGCCGCAGTTGCAGCAGGCCATCAAGCTGTTGCAGCTGAACGCCCACGAGTTGCAGGACTACATCGAGTCCGAGCTGGAGCAGAATCCGCTCTTGGAAGCTGTCTCGGCGGAGAACGACGATCCGATCGCCGAGCGCTTGGACGAGGCGCCCATTCACGAGGGATCGTTGGAGGATGCTTACCGCTCGGAAGGCGAAGGCCTTGGCCCTGTTCCCGGCGGCAGCGGCAGTTTCGAGAGCGACGGATTCGATTTCGACGACCGTGCCGCACCTGGTGAAACGCTGCGCGACCACTTGTTGCAGCAGGTGGCCATCGACCTCGCGACACAAGCCGACCGGCTGATCGGCGCGGCCCTGACCGAAATGGTCGAGGATTCCGGGTACCTGCTGGGCGATATCAACG
>CALMVH010000257.1:1072-4061 GCA_937873165.1 uncultured Rhodospirillales bacterium | reverse complement strand
GAACTCCACATCCATGCGGTTATCGTCGAGGAACAGCAGCCTGTGGCTGATCACTTCGAGGTCGCGGATGCCTTCGCGCGCCAGCAAGTGCTGGATGCTGTAATCGTAGCCATCGCTGACAATAGTCAAGGGCAGCCCAAGGCGCGCGGTTTCGGCAACGAAGGACTTGAAGGCGGGGTCGACGGTAAACTGATCCAGAGCCGCATCGAATTCCGCCTGGCTGGCGCGCATCAGCGCTGTCTGGCGAGGCCGCGCGGCCAGGCTGCCGCCCGTCTCGTGGTCGATCAAACGCCACTCGGGCGGGGCGAAGCGCTCCAGCAGGGCCACCACCGTATCCTGCACCGCGATCGTGCCGTCGAAATCGCACAATATCTGCCAGCGCATGCCGGACCTTGCCTAAAGGGAACGATGATTGTTACCTAGACATTAACGACAAACGTGTCCATGGGCTTTCAGGAGGATTGCGGTGCTGAATCGCATGGTGAAACGGCTGATTTCCGTGGGTCCTCTTGTGTTTGTGTGGCCCGACGGCACCGCCTCGCGCTTCGGGCAGCCGCCTGCCGATCGCGCCCCGTTCGATATCGTGATCCGCTACCGCGATTGGGTGACGCCGTGGAAGGTCGTGCTGTATCCCGAGCTGTACTTCGGCGAAGGCTATGTGGAGGGCGGGCTGGTGTTCGAGCGCGGCACTTTGGCGGAGTTCTTCGACCTGTGGGTGCGCAACGTGCGGGCGCGCGGTAAGCCGCCGGGCTGGATCATGCGCCTGCGCACGGCGGCGATGCGGCGGTGGCAGCAGGCGAACAACAAGCGCAGCGCCCAGCGCAACGTCGCGCATCACTACGACCTGTCCGATATCCTGTACCGGCAGTTCCTCGACAAGGACCGGCAATACTCGTGCGCCTATTTTCCCCGGCAGGGCCTGTCGATCGAGGATGCGCAACTGGCCAAGAAGCGCCATATCGCCGCCAAGCTGCTGCTGAAGCCCGGCCAAAGTGTTCTGGATATCGGGTGCGGTTGGGGCGGCACGGCTTTGCATCTTGCCCGTACCGCCCATGTGCGCGTGACTGGAATTACCTTGTCCCAGGAACAGTTGGCAGTGGCCCGCAGCCGCGCGGAGGAGGCGGGCCTGTCAGACCGGGTACGGTTTGAGCTTTGCGACTACCGGGATGTAAAAGGCACCTTCGACCGCATCGTATCGGTTGGCATGTTCGAGCATGTCGGCCAGCCGAACTACGATGAGTTCTTCCGCCATATCCGTACCCTGTTGACGCCCGACGGCGTCGCCTTGCTGCATTCCATCGGCCGCAGCGACGTGCCAGGCCTTACGAACCCCTGGATCCGGAAATATATCTTTCCTGGCGGCTACGTCCCGGCGCTGTCGGAGGTCCTGCCCTCGGTGGAGCGCAGCGGGCTGTATGCGACCGACATCGAAATCCTGCGCCTCCATTATGCCGAAACCCTGGCCCTCTGGCGCAAGCGCTTTATGGAAAAGCAGGCGCTGGTGCAGCAGATCTACGATGAGCGGTTCTGCCGCATGTGGGACTTCTACCTGTCCGCCAGCGAGGCCGCCTTCCGGTACAATCACCAGATGGTGTTCCAGTTGCAGTTGTCGCGTTCGCTCACATCCGTGCCGTTAACCCGCGACTACATGTTCGAGGCGGAGCGGCAGGCCGAAACAACCGACCGATGAACAGCCGCTTGCCGGTGCTGTTCGAAGGATTGGCGTTGCCGGTCATCGCCGCGCCCATGTTCCTGGTGTCCGGTCCGGACATGGTGATCGCCGAGTGCAAGGCAGGGATCGTGGGGACGTTTCCTTCGCTGAACGCCAGGCCGTCGTCGGAACTGCGCAGGTGGATCGGCCAGATCCGGACGGCTGTGGGGAACAGGCCATTCGGCGTCAACCTGATCGTGCACGACACCAACAAGCGCCTGGACGAGGACCTTTGGATCTGCGTGGAACTGCGGGTGCCATTGATCGTCACCAGCGTCGGCAAGCCCGCGAAGGTCGTTGAAGCAGTCCATGCCTATGGCGGGCTGGTGTTTCACGATGTCACGAATGCGGTACATGCCCGCAAGGCGCTGGAAGCAGGGGGTGATGGCTTAATTCTTGTCGCAGCCGGAGCGGGTGGGCATGCCGGCACGCTTAGCCCGTTCGCGTTGGTGGAGGACGTGCGCGCCTTTTACGATGGTCCGCTGGTACTAGCCGGCGCAATCACGCGCGGCAATCATATCCGCGCGGCGCTGGCCATGGGGGCGGACATGGCCTATCTCGGCACGCGCCTGATCGCGACGGCAGAGGCGCATGCCGCGCCCGGCTACAAGCAGATGCTGGTGGAGTCTTCTTCCGCCGATATCGTGTATACGCCTGCCTTCACCGGCATACCCGCCAATTATCTCCGCCCCAGCATCGTTGCGGCGGGTCTCGATCCCGAGACTTTGAAAGGCAAGGACCGGCCGGACTTGTCGCTTGAAACCGAAGCAAAAGCGTGGCGCGATATCTGGGGCGCGGGGCAGGGGCTGGCCGCCATTACCGACGTGCCGAGCCTAGCGGAACTGGTAGCGCGGATGAAACGCGAGTACGAGGAGGCTTGATGGGAGTTGTTGCCGATACGATGCAAGCAAAGCTGATGCAGGCTTTTGCCCCGACGCTGCTGGAAATCGTGGACGACAGCGCCCGGCACGCAGGCCATGCGGGACATCACGGCGGCGGCGAAAGCCACTTCAATGTCGTCATCGTGTCGCCGGCGTTTGCGGGTCTCAGCCGGGTTGCCCGCCAGCGGGCAGTCCACGCGGTGCTGGAGCAGGAGCTGGCGGGGCCGGTGCACGCTTTATCGCTCAGGGCAGACGCCGAATGATTCAGCCGGAACAATCCGAAGGAACGTCGCCGGTCGAAGCGATGCGCCAGGCGCTTACGCTATGGCTGCCGCCCGACCAGGCGGGCGATCTTGCCCCCATGGTCGTCGGCGCGCTGGGACATCCGGGTTACCGC
>CALMVH010000257.1:0-1062 GCA_937873165.1 uncultured Rhodospirillales bacterium | reverse complement strand
CCCTGCACACGATTGAGCAAATGGGCGATGAGGCCACCCAGATACTGGAGCGCCCGAATGAGACCTGAGTCAGCCTTGCGCAGTTGTCAGCCACGAAGCACGCCGCCGGTCGCGTCCTGGACTGCTTTTATTACGCTGCGTGACGCGGATTCGATGTCCGCATCTGTCAGGCTGGAATCGCGCGGCTGGAGCGTGACTTCCACCGCCACGGATTTCCGACCGTCCTCCACCCCAGCGCCCGTATAGACATCGAAGATTTCGGCTGCGGTGATCAGTGTCTTGTCGGCGGCGCGGATGGCTTTCAGCACGGCGTCTGCCGTCACGGCGCGATCGACCACGAACGCGAAGTCGCGCTTTACCGGCTGGAACGGCGAAAGGTCCAGCAGGGACTGTTAGGTGCCCTTGCGCTTCTGTTCCGGCAGCGTGTCGAGAAACACCTCGGCCATGACGCAGGGCGCGGGGCAGTCCAGGGCAGCCGCCAGCGATGGATGGATTTCCCCAAAATATGCCAGCGGGCGGTGTCCCAGTTTGATCGTGCCGGCGCGGCCGGGATGGTACCAGCCCGGAGCCGATGCCTCCACCATCACGCTTTCCGGCGCGCCCAGATGCGCGAGCAGCGCCATCGCGTCCGCCTTGATTTCGAACACATCCACCGGCTTTGCGGCTGTGTTCCAGCCGCGCCCGGAGGTCCCGGCACGAACCAGGCCCGCAGCCTGAAACTGGCCGCGTTCGGCAAACACCGGGCCGACCTCGAACAGCGCCAGATCCGCCAGCCCGCGCGCGGCGTTTCGCCCCGCCGCCTGGAGGAGGTTAGGCAGCAGGCTGCCGCGCAGCGCATCCAGGTCGGCGCTGATCGGGTTGATGAGGATCAGGCTGGATGCCACAGGCTCGAACCGGGCAGCGACGTGTGACGACGTGAACGAGAACGTCACCGCCTCATTGAAGCCGCGGGAGGCAAGCAGGCGGCGTGCCTGCGATAGACGCTTCTGCTCGGGCGAGAGCGCAGGCTTCGGAATGCCGGCCACGCGCGGCAGGGGTGTTTCGGGCAGGTTGCCGTACCCG
>CALMVH010000256.1 GCA_937873165.1 uncultured Rhodospirillales bacterium | reverse complement strand
GTGCTGGACACGCAGGGCGTCAAGGACCGCAAGCAGGGCCGTTCCCGCTACGGCGCCAAGCGTCCGAAGTAAGCTTTTCGAAGGAATACCAGAATGTCACGTCGCCACCAGGCCGAGCACCGCGAAGTTCTTCCGGATGCGCAGTTCCACGATCTGCACCTCGCCAAGTTCATGAACATAGTGATGGAAGACGGCAAGAAGTCTGTCGCCGAGGCCATCGTCTATCGTGCGCTGCTGGTCGTCGGTGATCGCATCAAGGGTGTCGATCCGATGCAGGTCTTCCACGACTCGCTGAACAACGTGCGGCCTCATATCGAAGTGCGCTCGCGCCGTGTCGGCGGCGCTACCTATCAGGTGCCGGTCGAGGTTCGCCCGCAGCGTTCGTATGCGCTGGCCTACCGGTGGATCATTGATGCGGCCCGCAAGCGCGGCGAACGCACGATGGAGTCGAAGCTGGCGGCCGAGTTGATGGACGCCGCCAACGGCCGCGGCACCGCTGTCAAGAAGCGCGACGACACCCACCGCATGGCCGAAGCGAACCGCGCTTTCGCTCACTTCCGTTGGTAATCAGTATCGGAGCTGCCTGATATGGCCCGCCAGACACCCATCGACATGTACCGGAACATCGGCATTGCCGCGCACGTCGATGCCGGCAAGACGACGACCACCGAACGTATCCTTTATTATACCGGCAAGTCCTACAAGATCGGCGAAGTGCATGAAGGCACCGCCACCATGGACTGGATGGAGCAGGAACAGGAACGCGGCATCACGATCACGTCGGCCGCGACGACCTGTTTCTGGAACGACCACCGCATCAACATCATCGACACCCCCGGCCACGTCGATTTCAACATCGAGGTAGAGCGCAGCTTGCGCGTGCTCGACGGCATGGTCGCGGTGTTCGACTCCGTCGCTGGCGTGGAGCCGCAGTCGCGTACCGTCTGGCGTCAGGCCGACAAGTATGGCGTGTCCCGCATCTGCTTCATCAACAAGATGGACCGGACGGGCGCCAACTTCTACCGCACCATCGACATGATCATCGACCAGCTGGCCGCGAAGCCGCTGGTGATCCAGCTGCCGATCGGGTCGGAAGGCGACTTTGCCGGCATCGTCGACCTCGTCAAGAACAAAGCGGTCATCTGGAAAGCCGAGTCGCTCGGCGCAGAGTTTTATGAGACCGACATTCCGGCCGATATGAGCGAGAAAGCGGCGAAGTACCGCGCCGAAATGATCGAGCTTGCGGTTGAACAGGACGACGAGGCGCTTGAAGCGTATCTGAACGGTGAAGAGCCGTCGATCGAGACCCTGAAGAAGTGCATCCGCAAGGGCACGATTTCGAAGGCGTTCTTCCCGATCCTGTGCGGTTCGGCCTTCAAGAACAAGGGCGTGCAGCCGATGCTGGATGCCGTGATCGACTACCTGCCCTCGCCCGTCGATATCGGCGGCGTCAACGGCCATGCCGTGGGCAGCGACTCCGCCGACCACCGTGATCCCAGTGACACGGCCCCGTTTTCGGGGCTGGCCTTCAAGAACATGAACGACAAGTTCGTGGGGTCGCTGACGTTTGTACGCATCTACTCGGGCGTTCTGAACTCGAACTCGTCGGTGTTGAACTCGACGAAGGATGCGAAGGAGCGTATCGGCCGCATGCTGCTGATGCATGCCAACACGCGCGAGCCGATTACCGAAGCGTTTGCCGGTGATATCGTGGCGATCACGGCGCTGAAGGATACGACCACCGGTGACTCCCTCTGCGACGAGGCCAAGCCAATCGTGCTCGAGCGCATGAATTTCAAGGAACCCGTTATCGAAATGGCAATCGAGCCGAAGAGCAAGGCCGATCAGGAAAAAATGGGTTCGGCCCTTTGGCAACTGGCGAAGGAAGATCCATCCTTTCGTATCGCGGTCGATCCCGAATCCGGGCAAACCGTGATCAAGGGCGCGGGTGAACTGCATCTCGAGATCAAGATCGATATTCTTCGCCGCGGGCAGATG
>CALMVH010000255.1:1071-8765 GCA_937873165.1 uncultured Rhodospirillales bacterium | reverse complement strand
CCAGAAGAGGCCCCTGCCGGTGTCGCGCTGTTCCGCCTGGTCAAGGCTGTCGAGACCTGCGCCCTTCAGGAAGCCCTTCAGCGCGCCCTCGGGCGATCCCACCTTCGGTCCTTTGCGTTCCTCGACCACATCCGGCTGCACGGTCGGCAACCCCGTCACATGCAGCGTAAGGCGGCGTGGGGTGACATGCGCCTCAGCCGCCTCGTGCGACAGGTTCGCCGAGGCCAAGCCCGCGATGAACAGTTTTTCCAGGTTCTCCGCAGCGTCTTTCTGCATGCGGGCGGGGATTTCCTCACCCAGCAGTTCCAGCAGGAACTCGGCCATTATGTCGCCTCCACGTAGGTCTCGCAGCAGCGTTTGGCCAAAGCCCGCACGCGCCCGATATAGGCGGCGCGCTCCACCACGCTGATGACGCCGCGCGCGTTCAGCAGGTTGAACAGGTGACTGGCCTTGATGCACTGCTCGTAGGCGGGCAGCGCCAGCTTGTGCTCCAGCAGGGCCGCGCATTCGGCCTCGGCATCCGCGAAATGCTGGAACAGCTTTTCCACGTTGGCATGCTCGAAATTATAACCGGAAAACTCGCGCTCGTTGCGCTTGAACACGTCGCCGTAGGTTACGCCGTCCGCATTATACTTCAGGTCGTACACGTCCTCGACATTCTGGATGTACATGGCCATGCGTTCCAGCCCATAGGTCATTTCGTACGACACCGGGAAGCATTCGAGGCCGCCGACCTGCTGGAAATAGGTGAACTGGCCGATCTCCATGCCGTCGCACCAGACTTCCCAGCCCAGCCCCCAGGCGCCGATCGTCGGGTTTTCCCAATCGTCCTCGACGAAGCGGATGTCGTGCAGCAATGGGTCGATACCGAGCGCAGTCAGGCTGTCAAGGTACAGCTCCTGGCAGTTCGCCGGCGAGGGCTTCATGATGACCTGGAACTGGTAATAATGCTGCAAGCGGTTCGGATTATCGCCGTAGCGTCCGTCGCTGGGACGGCGGGAGGGCTGGACATAGGCGGCGTTCCAGGGCTTCTCGCCCAGCGCCTGCAGGGTCGTGGCCGGGTGCAGCGTGCCAGCCCCGACCGAGACATCAAGAGGCTGCAGGATTACGCAACCCTGTTTGGACCAGTAGGATTGCAGGGTCAGGATGATATCCTGGAAACTGAGAGGTTCCGTTGCCATGCCCGACCTTAGCCGGGGCGGCGGCGCCGATCAATCCTGCGTCGCGGGTACGGGCCAGGGGCAGGCGGGCAGTCCGCAGTTCCGCTCCATGCCCTGCGGCAGGTACAATCCGCAGCGGGCGCATTTCACCGTCTCGATCGCCGCCGCGGCTTGGGGTCTGGCGCGCGCAGGTCCGAACCGCCTGCGCAGGTCGCAGCGCAGCGTACGCCAGGCGACGTACAGGATCAGCGCGATTACGAGGTACTTGAGAATCATGGCGTCCATAACCCAATGGGCTGCGCATCGCGAAGGATCGCATCGGCTCCTTCGGTAAACCCTCCCTCGACCTGATGCAAATCGAGTCCTGCTAGAAGACGAAAAGGCGTTCTGCGGCCCTTGATCCCGCCCACGATCACCCGGTGCGCGGGCTGATCGTGCCGGGGCCGAAGCGGAAACACCGTCAACGCGCCCCATCCCGTTTCCATGGCAGCCAGCAGTTCCGGCAATCGGTCGGCGCGGTGGATGAACACCACGGATCCCCCGTTGCGCACCCGCCGCGTGCAGAACGCCACCCAGTCCGCCAAGGTTACGCCGTGCGATTCATGGGTTTCCAGCCGGTCCGGCGCGTTGCCGTAGCCTGTCGGCAGGTAGGGTGGGTTGCAGATGGCATGATCGAACAGGGACCCGGCTATCTCGCCTGGGGGATTGGCGACCGAGCCGGTGAACGCCGCATACGCACCGAACCCGTTCAAGCGCGCATTCGCCTGCGCCAGTTCCGCGAAGTCCCGCTGGATATCGATCCCGCTTACCTCGCATCCAGTGCGCGCCATCACGCAAAGGCCGGCAGTGCCCGCGCCGCAGCCCGCATCGAGCACGCGCGTTCCGGCCGATGCGGGACACGACGCCGCCAGCAGCACGGCATCGACCGCAGCGCGGAACCCGCCGGCCTTCTGCTGCAACGTGACGCGGCCGTTCAGCAAACGGTCGGTGGTGTATTCGTTCATGCGATAGTGTAGACCGGCTTACAGCCTTGATTAAGGGACTTTACCGGGTATTTTGGGATCATGAACGCAGTAGAGGGGCAGGCGAGAGCCGTCCATGGCGACACATCCAGAAACGCGCTGGAAGACCTGACCCGTCTGGTCACGGACGACCTTGCCCGGGTTAACGCGCTGATCCTCCAGCACATGCAGTCGCCCGTCGCCTTGATCCCGCAACTGGCCGGCTACATCCTGGCGGCGGGCGGCAAGCGCCTGCGGCCGGTGCTGACCCTCGCCTCGGCTCGCCTGTGCGGCGGTGATGGCGGCCGCTCCCCCAGCCTCGCGGCATCGGTGGAACTGATTCACACGGCCACCCTGCTTCACGACGACGTCGTGGATGAGAGCGATCGCCGCAGGGGGCGGGCTTCGGCCAACGCGGTTTTTGGCAACGAATCAAGCGTACTGGTGGGAGATTTCCTGTTCAGCCGCGCCTTCGAACTGATGACGTCGGACGGATCCATCGACGTCCTGCGCATCCTGTCGCGTGCCTCCGCTGTTATAGCGGAAGGCGAGGTGCTGCAGCTTGCGACGGCAAACGACCTTGCCACCACCGAAGCCTCGTATCTGCGCGTCATCGAATCGAAAACTGCCGCGTTGTTCGCCGCAGCGTGCGAAGTCGGCGCATATGCGGCGGAGCGGCCGGACCTCGGGCCGCCTTTAGCCGTCTTCGGGCGGGCGCTGGGGCTGGCGTTTCAGATCGTCGACGATGTGCTGGACTATGTGGCCAGCGAAGCCCGCCTTGGCAAAGCCATTGGCGACGATTTTCGCGACGGCAAGGTCACGCTGCCCGTGATCCTTGCCTACCAGCGCGGCAGTGAGGCCGAGCGTGCCTTCTGGCGCCGCTGCATCGAGGACCAGGAGCTGGAAGATGCCGATCTCGACCACGCGGTCGGCCTGCTGCGGCAGCACAGGGCGCTGGACCAAAGTTTTGAGGTGGCGCGTGGGTTCGCCGCGCAAGCAAAAGCGGCCTTGCTGCCGCTGCCCATCAGCCCGTACCGCACGGCGCTTTCTGCCGTGGCCGATTTCTGCGTCGACCGCGATTTCTGATCGCTTGCAGTCCCGGAAGGCATGTGGTTATAGTCCGCGCGAATTCGGGATGTAGCTTAGCCTGGTAAAGCGCCTGCTTCGGGAGCAGGAGAGCGGAGGTTCGAATCCTCTCATCCCGACCAGCAGACAATTCTTTAATCTTTTATGCTAGGTTCGGTCACGAAGGGTCATTCCGGCCCTCCTTCTGTTCAGGTTGACGGCGTTGGCAGAGTACGAACTGCAGGAAGACGATCAGGAATACGACGTCCAGTTCCTGGATGCCTCCGTCGATGCGGATGGCGCCACGAGCGAGGCCGTACCGGTTCCGGCTGTCTCCAGCTACCTATTGTTCGACCGGCGCCGGCAGCTGACCTCGTGGAACCTCCACGCCGAAGATAATTGCTCCGACCTGGAGCGGCTATTCTACCCCGGCCTTGCGCTCGAAGACTTCATCGAAAAAGCTGTCAAGCTCGGCATCATCGATACCGAAGGCGACGAACTGCGGCATTTTGTAACCCGGCGCCTGGAACGGTTCGCAGCCGGCAACCACACGTTCCAGGTCAGGTTCGCGGGTGATCGCTGGTTCCGCATCACCGACCATCGCCAGCCGGACGGCACCACGATAACGACCCTGGTCAACATCAGCGATGTGGAACGCCGCGAGCGCGCCTTGGCGCTGTTGCTGGGCGAGCGGGGCAGCGGCCAGCCGCTGTTTGAACGGGCGGCAAGGGCATTGGCCATGGGGCTGGGCTTTCGCACCGCCACCGTTGCCCGCTTGAAGTCGCCCGAGATAGCGGAGATCATCGCAGGCGTGCACAACGGGCAGGCTGCGCCGCCGCACCGGTTCGCCGTAAGGGGCACGCCTTGCGAACCTGTCTACCGGGCGGGATACTTCGCGTTCACAGGCGACTTCCTGCGGCGCTTCCCGCTGATCGACCTCGACGATTATTTTACCGAGATCGGTCATGGCAGCTATGTCGGCCAGGTAATCTACGGTCAATCGGGACAGCCTGCCGGACATATCCTGGCCCTGGACGAGGCCGAAAGGGTTCTGGACGACGGCGACAAGCGGCTGATCCGCCTCGTGGCCGAACACGTCGCCTTCGAGTTCGAGCGCGAGGAAGTCGGCGCGGCGCTGAAATCTGGCGAGCAACGCTTCCGGGACTTCGCGGAAACCGCCTCCGACCTGTTCTTTGAAACCGACGCCGTCCTGAATTGCACGTATGTGTCCGACCGTGTCGAGGCGGTTACGGGCATTTCCGCAGTTGACTGGCTAAGACGGCCCGTGTCGCAGCTGGGGCCGCCGCACGATCTTGCCTGGGAAGCCTGCCTTCAGGATATCGCGGAGCACCGTCCGTTCCGGGATATGTTCCTGAAGCTGAACAGCCAGCGCGGGGATGTGCGCAGCTTCTCCCTTAGCGGCAAGCCGATCTTCGGTGAAAGCCAGCAGTTTCAGGGATATCGCATGGCGGCCCGCGAGATTGCTCCGAACTTGCAGGCGGAGGGCCGCGCACGCCAGGCGGAGTTGCGCGTGCGCCAGCTTCTATCGACCAGCCTCGAAGGCTTCGCGCTGTACGACGACGATTATCGTCTTGTGCTTTGCAACGACAAGTTCAAGGCGCTGATGTTCCGGGGCAGCGAGGGTCGCATCAACGCCGGCATGACGCTGAAGCAATTGTCTTCGCTGTGGCTGCGCCAGTCGAACGATGCCGAACGGCGGGCGCTGTTGCAGTTCCACCTCGATCCCGACGCACTGGCGGGCGACAATCTCGACATCGCGGGGCTGGACGGCAAGACCCTGCGCGTCATCCGGCGGCGTACGGAAGATGGCGGGGTCGCGACGCTGTACCTCGATATCACCGATCTGAAGCATCGCGAGGAGGAGCTGTCGGAGGCAAAGGAAATCGCGGAGCAGGCGAACAGCACCAAGAGCCGCTTCCTTGCCAACATCAGCCACGAGCTGCGCACGCCCCTGAACGCAATCATCGGGTTTTCAGAGATCATGCACGAGCTGATCCTGGGGCCCATGACCAACCCGCGCTACCACGAGTATGCGAACGATATCAATAACAGCGCCAAGATGCTGCTGGACCTGATCAACGACATCCTGGACCTGTCGAAGGCGGAAGCCGGGCAGCTTGAGTTGCATCCCGAAAAGATCGATGTCGGCGAACTGGTGAACTCGGTCGTGCACCTGATGCGCGACCAGGCTCAGGCGGCGCACCTGCATCTGGTCGCCTTCATCCATGTCGGTATTCCCCCGGTGCGAGGCGACGCGCGGCGCATCAAGCAGGTGCTGCTGAACCTGATCTCCAACGCCGTCAAGTTCACGCCGTCAGGCGGCACGGTCGAGGTTACGGCCCGGTGTGAGGATAATTTGCTGAAGATCATCGTCAACGATACCGGCATCGGCATCGCACCCGATCAGATCGGTAAGGTCTTCATGCCGTTCCAGCAGGTCGCCAGCGAGATTTCGCGCCGCCACACGGGTACGGGGCTGGGACTGCCGCTCGCCCGCCACCTGGTCGAACTGCATGGCGGCGAGTTGACGCTGGACAGCGAGCCGGGCCGTGGCACCACTGTCGAAGCACACTTCCCCGTCGATGATGATGAGAACCGTGACGATGAGGACGTGGAAGCGGCTTAGGTCAACGCAGGTCGCCTGCCGTGCGGCGTGTCCATGCGATTGCCTCGGCCGCAAGGCTGTTCGTCGCGATATTGAACCCGGCGATCACGCGGTCGAACGAGGTATCGGCGACAGGAACATCCTGTTGGAAATGCATGCTGCCGACGGGCTTCTGATCGGATAGCCGCACAAGTGTCAGGGTCAGTCCGACCTTCACATGGTCGGCCTTGCCGTCGGCTGTTCCGAACGCCTCGCAATCGGTCAGGTCCTCCTGCAGAAGGTAGTCCGCGCGAACACTTCCGCCGGAAAGTTCAGCGCTGCGCCACATTCCGCTTGCCTGGAACGATCGTACCAGATCGTCGGCGATCACGGCAGGCGCGCGGTCGGCCCAGGCTACGTTGCGAAAATAGGTCTGGCGGCCATCGGGCGCCACGAAGGCGATGCGCGAGCTGTCCAACGCCGCAAGGCTGTGCGGTACTTCGATCGCCAGCTCCGCGGGAACAGCCATGGCGCTGCGCGGTGTATCGGCGGCAGGTGCCAGACCGTATGTCGCCGGCTCGGGAACCGCCAGGGAACCACAGGCCGCCAGGAAAGGCAGTAGCAGCAGGAGGGCGATCCGTTTCATTGCGCGGGTACGCCCCCGTCGGTGCCGAATACCACAGCCCGGGGATTGCGCTCGACTTTCGAGGATACGCGGTTCAGCGACTGCGAAAGCGTTCGCAGGTCGTATACCAGCCCGTCGACCTGCATCAGCCCCTCCGTCGTGAAATCATGCAGCGGCTTGCTGTTCTGGTCGATCAGATCATCCAGCTTCCGGTCGGTGCCATGGATATCGCGCAAGGTGGAGGCGGCCTGCGTCGTCAGCCCTGGCACCTGCACCCGCAAAGCGGTCAGCAGGGCATCGGCGTTGTCGAGGGTTTGTGCAATCTTCGGCGTTTGCTGATCGAGCGCGGCCGACATGTGGTTCAGCCGGACCAGCATGCTGCCGAACAGCGCGATGTTGTCGTCGGATGCCACCCGGTCCAGCCTGTCGATCAGGCTGTCCATCCTGTCGATCAGGTGCGGCAGGGCCACCAGCAGGTTCGACGAGCTTTTGGTGTCTGCCGGGATAACAGCCCATTGCGCGGGATCGTCGCCATCCCCCGTCTTGCGGTCGGGACTGCCAACGGTTCCACCCCGCAGTTCGATGGTGGTGGTGCCGGTCACGTTAGCCATCTGCGTTGCGGCAACCGTGTCCATCCGGACGGGCGTATCGGGGTTGACGTCGATCACGACCGTCACCTGGCCGGGTATGGCAGGATCAAGGGCAATCGAAGTCACCGATCCCGTGGAGACCCCCGAGATCCGGACCGGCGACCCGATCTGAAGACCCGATAGGGACGTGTCGAACAAAATGCGGTACCGCTTGCCGTGCGCCGTGAACTGGGCATGCCCCAGCCAGACCACGAACACCGTCAACCCGACCATGACAACCAGCGTGACCAGTCCGACGACGAAATGGGAGGCCCGCGTTTCCATCAGCCGTCGACGGAGCGCGAACGCGCATGTGTGGCAGCCGCGTCGCGTCCGCGAGGACCGTGGAAGTAGTCGTGAATCCAGGGTGTGCCGTTTTGCAGCAACTGCGCGATGGTGCCGGTTGTCGCGCGCCCCTCGGACAGTACCGTGATGCGGTCACAGATTTCGTACAGCGAGTCCAGATCGTGGGTGACCATCATCACAGTAAGGTTATGCGTTTCACGAAGTTCCTTGATCAGGTGGTCGAATTGTTCGGCGCTGATCGGGTCGAGGCCAGCCGTAGGCTCGTCGAGGAACAACAGTTCGGGGTCGAGCGCCAAGGCGCGC
>CALMVH010000255.1:0-1061 GCA_937873165.1 uncultured Rhodospirillales bacterium | reverse complement strand
CCCCGCCCGCTTGCGCATGCCTCCCGAAAGCTGGGCCGGCATCTTCAGCAGCGTATCGGCGGGCAGCCCGACCAGCCCGATCTTGATGCGAGCGATGTCGTCCATGACGGAAGCGGGCAGGGTGCTGAGCTCGCGCATCGGCGTCTTGATGTTGTCCGCGACACTCATGGAACTGAACAACGCGCTTTCCTGGAACAGCACGCCCCAGCGCCGCCGCAACGCATGCTGGCGCATCTGTTTCCTGTCCAACATATCGACGCCCAGCACCTCGATACGGCCGGCCTGGGGACGGGTGAGCCCGATCACGTGCTTCAGCAGCACGGATTTGCCCGCGCCCGAGCCGCCTACCAGACCCATGACCTCGCCCCGCGCGACTCCGAACGTGACCCCGTCGTGCACGATTTGCCGCCCGAACACCGTTCGCACATCCGTGACGGCGACGACCGCTTCCATCAGAACCGCAGCCACCCGAACAGCAGGGAAAAGACCGCATCGAACACGATCACGAGGCAGATGGACTGCACCACGGAAAGGGTCGTATGCGATCCGACGCTTTCGGCGCTGCTGCTGACGCGCATGCCCTGGAAGCAGCCGGTTACCCCGATCAGGACGGCGAACACGGGAGCCTTGACCAGCCCTGCCCACAGGAAGTGCAGCGGAATACCCGTGCGGAACTGGGATAGGAATTGCGGGATGGAAATGCCAAGCGTCAGGCGCGACATGGCGGCGCCCCCCGCCAGCGCCAGGATATCGGAACAGATCACGAGCAGCGGCAGCGCGATCAGAAGCCCCGTCACGCGGGGCAGCACCAGCGCCTCCATGGGGTCGATATCCATGGTGCGCATGGCGTCGACTTCCTGGTTTACCTTCATCGTGCCGATCTCGGCGGTGAAGGCCGAGCCGGAGCGGCCCGCCACCACGATGCTGGTGATGATCACTCCCAGTTCACGCAGGATCGAGACGCCCAGCAGGTTCACGACATAGATCGTCGCGCCGAAGCGTCGCAACTGGTCCGCCCCCTGGTATGCCAGCACCACCCCCAGCAGCACAGCCAGCAACCC
>CALMVH010000254.1 GCA_937873165.1 uncultured Rhodospirillales bacterium | reverse complement strand
GGATGGGCTGGGGCGGCGCCTGTACGGCGGGGGTCGGTATCGCGTATTGCTGCGCAAAAGCGTGGCTCACAGGCGCAGACAAAATGGAAAGAACGATTGGAAGGGCGAGACCCTGACGCGGTTTCATGCAAACCATCCATGGAAAAGGGGCCGCGGATTTCTCCGTGGCCCCCATCCTGAACTCCGCGAGTTTCCCTTTGGTTAAAGGGACTCTTAGAAATCCATGTCGCCCATGCCGCCGGCACCCGGCATGCCGCCGCCGGCAGCCTTCTTCTCCGGCCGGTCGGCCACGACTGCCTCGGTCGTGATCAGCAGGCCGGCAACCGACGCCGCATCCTGCAAGGCGCAACGTACGACCTTGACCGGGTCGATGATGCCATCCTTGACCAGGTCGGTGTACTTGCCGTGCTGGGCATCGTAGCCGAAGCTGGTGTCGGTCTGTTCCAGCATCTTGCCAACAACCACCGAACCATCGGACCCTGCGTTCTCGACGATCTGACGAACCGGCGCCTGCAGGGCGTGACGGATGATATCAACGCCACGGCGCTGATCGTCGTTATCGACCTTGACACCGTCCAGCGCACGGGTCGAGTACAGAAGCGCAGCGCCACCGCCGGCGATGATGCCTTCTTCCACGGCAGCGCGCGTGGCGTGCATCGCATCCTCGACGCGATCCTTCTTTTCCTTCACTTCGACTTCGGTCGCGCCGCCGACGCGGATCACGGCCACGCCACCCGCCAGCTTCGCCAGGCGCTCCTGCAGCTTTTCGCGGTCGTAGTCGCTGGTCGTATCCTCGATCTGCGCGCGGATCTGGGCCACGCGGGCTTCGATCCCGGCGTGGTCGCCCGCGCCGTCGATGATCGTGGTGTCATCCTTCGTCAGGCGAACCCGCTTGGCGGTGCCCAGCATTTCCAGCGTGACGTTGTCGAGCTTGATGCCAAGATCCTCGGAAATCACCTGGCCATTGGTCAGGATCGCCATGTCTTCCAGCATCGCCTTGCGACGATCACCAAAGCCCGGCGCCTTGACGGCCGCGACCTTCAGGCCGCCGCGCAGCTTGTTGACGACCAAGGTGGCCAACGCCTCGCCTTCCACGTCCTCGGCAACGATCAGCAGCGGACGACCCGACTGCACGACCGACTCCAGAACCGGCAGCATCGCCTGCAAACCCGACAGCTTCTTCTCGTGGTAGAGGATATAGGGGTTGTCCAGCTCGCAGATCATCTTCTCGGCATTGGTCACGAAGTACGGCGACAGGTACCCGCGGTCGAACTGCATGCCTTCGACGATCTCAAGCTCGGTCTCGAACGACTTGGCTTCCTCGATGGTGATCACGCCTTCATTGCCGACCTTGGCCATGGCTTCCGCGATCTTCGCGGCGATGTCGGCATCGCCATTTGCCGAGATACGTCCGACCTGCTGGATCTCGTCGTTGGTCGAAACCTTCTTGGCACGGCTCTTGATGTCCTCGACGATCGCTATCGTCGCGAGGTCGATGCCGCGCTTCAGGTCCATCGGGTTCATGCCGGCCGCAACCGATTTAACGCCCTCCTTCACGATCGCCTGCGCCAGAACGGTGGCCGTCGTCGTGCCGTCGCCGGCAAGGTCGTTGGTCTTCGAGGCGACTTCGCGCACCATCTGCGCGCCCATGTTCTCAAACTTGTTGGAAAGTTCGATTTCCTTGGCGACGGTCACGCCGTCCTTGGTGATGCGCGGCGCGCCGAACGACTTGTCGATCACGACATTGCGGCCCTTGGGGCCCAGGGTAACCTTCACGGCGTCGGCAAGCGTGTTCACGCCCTTCAGGATGCGGTCGCGCGCTTCACTGCCGAAATATACTTCCTTGGCTGACATCTGTTATTCCTTGGTTTGCAGAGTTTAAATGTTTCAGGCGGCTTTGGCGGTGGCTGTCGATCCCTCGATCACACCCATCACGTCGCTTTCCTTCATGACGACCAGGTCCTCACCGTCGACCTTGACCTCGGTGCCCGACCACTTGCCGAACAGGATGCGGTCGCCGACCTTGACGTCCAGCGGCGTGACCTGGCCCTGCTCGTTGCGGGTGCCCGTGCCGATTGCCAGCACTTCGCCTTCGATCGGCTTTTCCTTGGCCGTATCGGGGATGATAATGCCGCCGCGGGTCTTCTCGTCGGACTCGATGCGGCGAACCAGCACGCGGTCGTGCAAGGGACGGAAATTCATGAAACTGCTTCTCCCAAATAATGAGGTAAAATACGATGGTCGCGGGGTTGTTAGCACTCGGCCCCGGCGAGTGCCAGATATATACGAACTGTTAAGACTGTTTGCAAGAGCCGCAATAATGAGATAGTTTATCAACAGTTAAATAGCGGGAAAAAATGGATATTCGCCCATTGCGCGACCGGCTTGTACCCAGGGTTTTCCGCGCCCTTGGCGTAGCCGTGCCCCGCGACCTGGAAAAGCGGCTTACCTATGCCGAACCCGAGGATACGTGCCGCGTCGAGGTCACAGGCGATAAGGTCGTCGCCAGTATCACCGAACATGCGGACGGCACGATCGTGCTGAAGCGATCCGACCGCGATTTCCTGACGGACACGACCATCCTGTACATGAACGGCAACATCTCCAGGCAAACACAAATTATCCATCCGGAGCACGGGCCGAAGGGAAGTCCACAGTATTACCGCATTGCGAACTGTGAGCACGAAGCCGCGAAACTGCGCAGGGCCGCAGCGGTCACCTTCAAGATTGTCCAGCAACTCAAGCCTCGCGTTATCGCCAAGCCTCCCACGGCTCACGAACTGTTGCCGTCGATGCAGGGGGTTTCTGTCACATCCACCGGCGGAAAACTCAAATTCAGCCCAGGTGCCCGGTTGTTGTTCGATGCTCTGGACGTGGAGGTTACGTCCACTGGGTCCGGACGAACCAGATTCTTCAAGGATAAAAGCAAGGAAACTATCTTAGTGAACAGCGACTCGGGTTTGGCAACGCTGACAGTCTACAAGAACGGCCAACTGAGCTTCCTCAAACAGGATCTGGCACTGGGAACCAGCGAAAAGACATCTGTCATCGGCAACCGCGCGATTTCTGGTATCAGGCCTATCACCGCGCGTGCAGGAGCCGCAAACACGTTCCGGCGCCAGCCGATTTCCAGTTCGGTCGAAACTGCGGAGGCTTTGAGAAAACGCGCCGGGCAGGCGCAGGTTGCCGTGCGTATGCTTCTGCAGCCGCCATCTGCCGCGGCCGCTCGCCCGGCTGCGCGCCCCTAGTGCCGGTGCCAATGGCGTAACACTTATCAGATCGGCACCGGCTTGGGTCAGTCCGCCAAAGCCGCCAAAATCGTTTCGACATTTCTGACCCGGCCAATCCGGGGAAATACGACATCGACTGCGTGACGATGTCCGGCTTCGGTAAGGTCTGTCATGGCGTCCTCGGCAAAGATCACCTGGTAGTTGCGTTCGTGCGCCTGGCGCGCCGTTGACTCGACACCGATGTTGGTTGCGATCCCGCCCAGCACAATGGTCGAGATACCCCGCCTGCGAAGCTGAAGATCGAGATCGGTGCCGTAAAAGGCGCCCCAATTGTGCTTTGTAAAGACGAGGTCATTCGATTTCGGGCCGATCTCCGGCACAAACTCGTCCCAGCTTGCGGGTAGTGTGCCCATTGTCATGCCTTGATCGACCGGCAACTTCAGCATGTCGCCTCCATCGGCGGAAAAACTGACATGCACCAGCGCGACTGTGCCGCCTGCCTGCCGGAACCGATCCGCAAGGCGCGCGGCGTTCTGCACGACCTGCGCCGAAGGATACGGCAGGCAATCGCGCTCCACAATCCCTCGTTGCAGGTCGATCAACACCAGGGCTGCTTTGTTAGCCGCGATTTTTGATAGTTCCGGAAGCATGCGGGTTCCTATTGCGGCGTGGCGCTGGATGCCGGGACCGGCTGGATGTTCGCGGGTGCGGGGCTCATCACCGGTCCGTTTTGCGGAATAACGACCCCGCTATTGCCGTACATTCCGCCGGGCGCAATGATCGCGGTGCCGTTCGGCGTCACGAAGGTGGTGGGCGGAACCGAAGATGGATCGACCTTGCGCACCGGCGTTGCCGTTTGTTCATAGTGCTGCAAGCGGCTTTCCTGCTCATGCAGGCTCTGGTTCAGGGCGGCCTGTTCGTCGGCCGTCGGCTTTGTCTGCGATCGCAGCATGGCCACCCTGTGTTCCAGCTCCGTCTGGCGTCCTTCCAGCGCCGTGATGGCCTGCGTTTTCAGCACTCCCCGGCTGGCATCCGCCGAGATCCGCTCCTGCAAGGCTTTCAGGCGCATCTCGGGTGTGGCTGCGGCTGGTATCTGTTGTGCCTGTACGGCGGTTGTGCCTAGATCCAGCAGCAGGATGGCAGCAAAAGTCCATTTGGAAAACATCATCGGCTCATCGAAGGGTGGTAAACATAAACCTGCGGCAACGCGCCGCCCGCACCGGGCGCCTGCGCATACCCGGCACCGTATGGCGTTCCCGCTGACGGCGCGCTGTATTGCTGCTGCGTGTCAAGCGATTGGGCGTTGGTTGTCGGGTAAGCCGGAACATTATAGGCCGGATTTTGGTACTTCTGCGACTGGTAAGCATCCGGACCCAGCGTGTTGTACGTGAAGGGATCCGGGCCGGTTTGGGTCTGCGTCCGGGGTGGCGTACGCAATGTCTGCTGACCTTGTGTAACCCCACCCCGCTCCAACCCAGCCGTGTTGTCGAGAGGCCGCAGCGTCTCGCCCGCAGGTGTTCCCAACGTACCGAGACCGGCACGGCTGGCAAGCCCCGTCGCGCCATTTACCGTTGTGCCTGCCGTACCAAGCGCCTGGATGCGATCCTGCAGGTGCGCGATCTGATCGGCCGACAGGGTGCCGCTGGTAATGCCCTGCGTAATCTGATCCTGGATCGCGCCTTGTTGCTGTTCGATGGCACTGGTCTCGAGCGCCTGTGCCCTGATCTGGCCGGGTAAAAGCATTGGGAATGCCAGTCCGCAGGGCAGCAGATATTTCAAACAATGGATCATGTAAAATGAACCCTTTGCAAGGGGCGGAAGTTCCTTTTAGGGTCTAGCGTTATCTTGTATGGAAATTGTTAAGCGAGACCCGTCGCAATGCCGCCTAAATACAACCCCAGGGGCCTGAACCCCCTGCAGCTGCGTACCCTGGCCATCCTGCAGCGGCTCGCCACTCTCGAGCCGCATGTGGCCGCCGTGGACGATGCCAGTGGAACGGTCACGTTGTGGCACCTGCCCCATGCCCATGGCGATCACTTCCATGTCGGCGATGCCGTGTTGCGCACGCGCGATGCGTCGGGATTGCGTAACCCGTCGGTATGGGCGGCGCTTGCCCGCAAGGGTCTGATCGAGGGTGAGTTTCCCCACATACTGAAGCTGAAGCCGGATGGACGGGACTATGCCACCGGCGATCTTGGACTTTTCATGGAACACAGCGACCACTGAAAGGCGGGCGGCATGTCCGACAGGAAACAGCTGGAAGCCGCGGCCAGGCTCCACGAGGCAGGCGATCTGAAAGGGGCGGAAAAAGCCTACAAGGCTTTGCTGACGCTCAATCGGCGCGATCCCGACCTGCTGAACCTGTACGGCGTGCTGAAGGGCCAGTTGGGCGATGCGGCGGCATCCGTTCGCTATATCCAGCAAGCCATCGCGATCAAGTCGGATGATGTGCAGTTCTACTGGAACCTCGCGATGGCGCAGGCGGCCGCAGGTGCCCGCAAGGCCGCCATGCAGCTGTTCCTCGATATCGGACAAGCGTTGATAGATGCGGAAAACTTCGACGGCGCGCTGGCAGCCTACCGTCAAGGATTGACCATCGACTCGGGGAATCCGCAACTGGGTGTCAGCGCCGGAATTGCGCTCGGGCGAATGCATCGCTGGGACGAGTGCGTGGCCGCGTTCGACGACGTTTTGGCTGCCCATCCTGATTTCACCGCCGCTGTTACCAACCGGGGGAACGCGCTGTGGGGACAGGGCAACTGGCCAGCCGCCATGCGCGACTATCGCCGGGCCGCCGAACTGGAACCGCGCAACGCCGTCGCGCAGCTGAATTGCGGGTTCGCGCTTGGGCAGCTGGGCCACACAGCCGAAGGCCTGGCCGCCTATGAACGGGCCCTAAAGCTCGATCCTGCGTTTGCGAAAGCTCATTACGACTACGGACAGTTGCTGTTGATGGCCGGATGCTACGACGACGGCTTTCCACATCTGGAATGGCGCTGGCACGATGCATACCGCTACAAGGAACCGCGCCGGGCGTACCCGCAGCCGGTTTGGAAAGGTGAGCCCGCCTCGTCGCTCGGCGGAAAACTGCTGGTCTTTCCGGAGCAAGGCTACGGCGACATGATCCTGCTGTCGCGTTACGTCCCGCACCTCGCGGCCGCCGGCTACGATGTGCTGTTCGAGGTTCGGCCGGCGTTGAAACGCTTGTTCGAACAGAGTTTCGGAAACGTGGCGGGGGTTACCCTGCGTGACTTTGGCAGCGCCGGCACCGACTTCGCGGCCTATGTCGGCTTGTACAGCGTTCCCGGCTTTCTGCGAACCACATTGCAATCCGTTCCTTCGGCTGCCTACCTCCACACCGATAAATCCCTGCGGCAGGAATGGAAGTCCCGCATCGACGGGCTGGGCACGACCGGGTTAAAAGTCGGGCTGGTTTGGTCCGGCGATCCCCGTCCCGAGGATTTGGACGCCGCGCAGGTCAACAGGCAGCGCAGCCTGTCGCTGGCGCAGTTCGCGCGGTTTGCGACGGTACCCGGCATCGCCGCCTTCAGCCTGCAAAAGGGAGCTCCCGCCGAAGAAGCGCTTACGCCGCCGGACGGGCTGATACTGCATGACCTGATGCCAGACGTGACAGACTTTGCCGATACGGCAGCCATGATCGACGCGCTGGATATCGTCATCGCGGTCGATACCGCGGTCGTCAATCTGGCGGGCGCGCTTGGCAAGACTGTTTGGGCGCTGCTGCGCGTCAACTCGGATTGGCGGTGGAGCGAGTCCGATCCCCACTCGGCCTGGTATCCGACCGCGCGGCTTTTCCGGCAGGTCTCGTTTGGAGACTGGAACCCTGTACTGAATGAAGTACGCGACGCCCTTTTGGCCGAGGTCGCAAAGCGGCCTTAAAGGCTAAGGGTCTAACCACGCGGCCAAGGAAAAGGCGGCCACCGATAAAATCGCCGCTTTCCGAAAACACTGCCGTCTAAGGCTTAGTAGTGCAGTTGGACGCTGAAGAAAGCCCGGGGCGCCGTGCTCTGCTCCGTCGGAACTTCGCGCGCGATCGGCTTGGAAATTTCGAGGTAACCGGATACGAAATCCGTCACCGTCAGGCGAATACCGCCGCCAACCGATTGAGCGGTCAGGCCATTTGGCGGATCGCCCGGCTCCGGCTCGCGGTTCCAGACTTGGCCTTCATCGTAGTAGGTGTACAGCTGGTACGAGTGGATCGGTCCGATCGCAATGCTGTCGGAGTACCGCAGCTCGGCCTTCAGGGCATAACCGCTATCGCCCAGGAACTCGGACGGATCGTAGGAACGGAGGTACTGCGCGCCACCCAAGCTGAACTGTTCTGAAACCAGCAGCGGGTTGAACGAATACTGGCCAGTCGCGGCAACCTGAACCGAGAACTTATCGTATAGCTGCTGCACGCGCGAGACTTCCGCGGTCACCTTCGTAAAGTTCGCATCGCCCGCGGTACGGGACAGATCATCCCGGTCCCGGTTCACATCCGGCGGGCTGGCGCTGGCGCCCAATCCGCTGAGACCTTTGTGAGCCTCGAAACTCACCTGGTTCGTGCCTTCGCGGTCCAGCAGATCGTCGGTCGTGTCGTAGTTCGCCGTCAGCCGTAGCACACGCAAGTGATCGTCGTAGATATTGACGCTGGGAATACTTTCCTTTTCATCCGACCGGCTATCGCGCGAGTCGAAGTCGAGGATCAGGTTCAGGTTTTCCGAGCGGCTGCGGATCACGGGATGCGCAACGGCGATGTCCAGCGTCTTGTCTTCGCTCTCGATGTCGAGGGCTTCCAGCGTATAAGCCGGGCGTGAGTGGGCGTAGGTGCCACCGACGGTAAAGGTCGTACCTTCCAGTCCGATCGGAATGGACTCCTCCACGTCGCCAAACTGCAGTTCGCGCTCCTTGCCGGGAACACTGGCAACCTGCAGGCGGGTCTGGTCGAACAGCCCCAGAAGCGAGTTGAACCGGGCGCCTGCCGTATCCTGCAGCTCGCCGATATACTTCGAACCGCGATTATCCAGGGTTGCGTAGGCCTCGTAGGGCTTCTGGTCGAGAATGATCGTCAGGTTGGCAGCGCCCGGCTCGTTGGCGGCAGGCTGCAGGATCGAGCCCGCGCTGACCCCGGGCAGATCGTTGATCAGCAGCAGGTAACGTTCCAGTGTGTCGGATCGCAAGGGGCGGTCACCCTGGATCTCGATGGCGTACTTGTTGAGGATGTCCTGGTTGCCACGCGTGTCGCCGTCATAATCGACCTTGACGATGTAACCTTCCACAACCTTGATGTGGACAGTGCCGTTTTCAATGCGCTGCGGCGGCACGACGGCCTTGGCAAGGATGTAGCCATCGTTGCGGTATTTCACCGTCACGTCGTCGGCAATCTGGTAGATTTGCGCCAGGCTGACCTGCTTGCCCTGCAAGGGAGCGTACAAGGCCGAAAGCTGCTGGTCGTTGTAAATGCTGGCGCCGTCGATCACGACCTTGTCCAGCTGGAACATGGTCTTGTCAGCACCCTCCGGTACGGCCGACTCCTCACGTTTTACCGTAAGGGGAGCGCTGGTCGACTGGACCTGCGTACCCGATTGCTGGAAGTTTTCCTCGATGCGGCTTGCCTGGGCGCTGCCAAGACCATTGGCAGTAACGTTCGGCACGGGCGCTGCCTGCGCAAAGGCCTGACCGGCTATCAACGAAATCAACGAAGCCGAGGCAAGCAGCTTTGCGAGTGAAGGGTAAAGAGCGGCACGTTCGTTCTTCTTCATGATTACCCTGTTAAGTCCTCGTTTTTACTGGCGCGCCCGGAAGGAGTCGAACCTCCAACCTTCTGATCCGTAGTCAGATGCTCTATCCATTGAGCTACGGGCGCAAACCAGCAAACTGCCCTGATGGGCTTGGGGGATAACTAGACGAACGAGCCTTTGAATTGCAAGACTATCTTTCGAAATCGAGGCGAACCGAGCGCGGCTGTGATGGAAATGCCGCAGTCCTGCCATGTTCCGGATTTATCGCTTGTGAGCGGGTCCGCGCGCTTGTACCATCGCGGGAATTGCGGACGATACAACGGCACCGACTATAATAATGAAAATGGCCAGTTCCCTTGTACCTTCAGCTGTGAAGACCCACCGGCCGCCGGTGACTTTCCCCCGCGTATCCATGCTGGCGCTTTGCGGTACGATGTTGCTGCCCGGCTGCGCGTCGACGCAC
>CALMVH010000253.1 GCA_937873165.1 uncultured Rhodospirillales bacterium | reverse complement strand
GATCCGCAAACTCAACGACAGGCGACGCATCCACACACGCTACGACAGATGCGCACATACCATCTTCTCAGCCATCAGCATCGCAGCTTCCGTCATCTTCTATCTCAATCAATGAGTCCTGAGCCTAGGCACTTTCAAGTAGGATATGGACAGGAATACATTACTCCGCAGCCACGGCAACACCCTGCCGCTGGGCAGGGCGCAGCAATCCCGGCATTGCGTTCAGCATGCTGGTGGCGAGTGCCGCCATGAAGGGCAGGGATTGCACCACCAGCAGCACCGCCCACAGGACCGCCTCGCGGTTGTGCCAGCTTTCAGCCAGAATCACGAGCACGGCTGAGATCCACAGGGCTGCCAGCCATTTCAGTTCGCTGCGTGCCATCAGGATTCCCTGCATGAAGGCGGGCTGGTCCTTGCATTTGGGCGTCCGCACGAAAGGCCGGCCTTGCGTGAACAGGCCTTGCCAGACCGCCGTGCCGACCGTGTAGGTCAGGGCCATGCCCGCCATGGCCGCGCCCAGCTTCTGCCAGAACGTGCACTTGATCTTCAATTGGTACAACCAGAAGCCGCCCGCGACCTTTGCCAGGAAAGCGGCGATGGTCGGAACCATGAAGGCCGTGGGCGGGAAACCCAGCTTGAACGGAGATTTTAGTTCGAAATGCCAGTTGCCTTTCGGATCGACGGGTACCCCGAGATGGGCTTCGGCCCATAGCCGCAGGGTGGGAGCGTCCGTCGCCAGCCAGTCGCCGACATAGTACATCGACAGGTTGAACAGGTAGGCCAGCCAGTCCGAGATCACCAGAAGGGACCAGAATATCGACGCAAATGCGAACAACAGGTGCGCGGCGTCGGCGAACCACGGCATCCACCCCGCGACGAAATGGTAGCGCTGGCCGCGCGTCAGGACGGTCGACCCCGGCAGCAGGGCGCGCCAGTGCTTCTTCACGATCTGCACCGCGCCGTAGGCCCAGCGATGGCGCTGCGTCTTGTAGGCGCTGAAGCTGTCCGGCACGAGGCCCTTGCCGAAGCTTTCCGGCGAATAGGCCGCCTCCCACCCGGCTTCGAATAGCTTCAGCCCCAGCTCGGCATCCTCGCAGATGCACCATTCGGCCCAGCCATCCGCCTGCTGCAGCGCGGACTTGCGGATCATGGTCATGGTGCCGTGCTGGATAATGGCGTTGCGCTCGTTGCGGGCCACCATGCCGATGTTGAAAAA
>CALMVH010000252.1 GCA_937873165.1 uncultured Rhodospirillales bacterium | reverse complement strand
GCGTGCCCGCAGATTGTTGGCGCTGGCGTGGATCTCGGTCATCAGGTGATTGCCGTCGTCCGTCAGCCCCGAATGCGTCATGGTGGCGTTCAGAGCCACTTCCTTTTGCTCAACAAGGGCGCTGAAGCTGCCAAGGTCGCCGCCAGCGGTCTGGCCGCCGTAGCGGTTCAGCGCCACCATTTCGTTAGAGGTTTGTGCCATCGCCGCCTGCAACTGGGCCTTGATGGTCGGGTCTCCCGACAAGCGATATCCGCGCTCCGCCGTTTCGGCAATTACTAGGTCGAGCATCGCACGATCAACGGCGCTGACGAACTGGCCGTTTTCCATGGCGGTCGCGTGCAGGGATGACAGCAGCGATGTCTTGTGGAATGTATCCACCGCGATGGCTGCGGTAGAAAAGGCCGATACCAGCGCAATCGCTACAATCCAGGCGGCTTCCCGCAGCATGCGCGAGTTGTGGAGCTTCGATCTGAGGGAGCTGGAACGGCTGGCAAGCGTCATCCGGATAAACTACAGTTCTTTGGTGATGCTTTCGTTAATCGACGCGAACATTTCTACGGTTTTGCCAGCAGGGAAAGCAATCCGCGCACAGGCGAACCTGTTTCGCGCCGAAGATCGAGCTCGAAAATCTCGATAATTTCGAAGTGGCGTGCGGCGACAGCGCGAACATAGCTTTCCGTATGCTGGAACCGTCCGCTCGGCCGCACCTGGTATGTCCCGCCACTCGCTATATCCTTGCTGAAGACGATCAGCCCTCCCTGGCGCAAGGCTTTCACGGCAGCGTCTAGCGGGCGGTTCAGATCTCCGGAATAGATCAGGGCGTCGCCCGCCGCCACCAGATCGAAGGCTTCCGGATGCGCATCCATGTAGGTCATGAAGTCCGAAACGGCCAGTTCGTCGTAGAGTACGCGCGCGCCGGCGTGTTCGATCATCCGGGGTGACAGGTCGACTCCTGTCAGGGTTTCGGCATAAGCCTCCAGGAAGGGCGCGAGGGCGCCGCGCCCGCAGCCGATGTCGAGCACATCGCCTTTCCATGACGGGCCGAGATGCTGCGCCAGCGCGCCGCTCATGGCGCGGGGAAAACTATAGGACAGGTCCGCCAGAAAAGCATCGTCGTACCGGTCTGCCAGTTCATCGAAATGCCGGGTGATGTACGCGTGCGGAGCCTCGGCAGGCTTTCGACCGCTGAGGATCGCATTGATGTAGCGGGCCTCGGGATCATCCGGGTAATAGTCCAGCCATTCCTTGACCAGGCTTTGGGAATGCGTCGGGCTGTAGGCGTTCAGGAACAGCAGCCCTCTCCGAAAGGCGTTCAGCAGGATCGTATCGTCTTCCAGCGGCTTGGCAAAGGCAGTCACTGCCTCTTCCGCCTTGCCTTTGATAACGCCTGCCAGCATCGCAAGGAACGCGGCATTATCGGTGTAACCTGTTTCGCCGGGGGCGAGTTCAGCGGCCGCGGCGTAAGCGGTCGCGGCTGTTTCCGCATTACCCGTCTGGAACGCCGCAGCGCCAAGGTTGGCATGTACCATGGGCGCGTTCGCACCTGCCTCGACAGCGCGCTTCAGGTGCTTCGCCGCGTCCGAGTACCGTTTGCCGGCCATGCCCAGCAATCCAAGGCCGGTGTAGGCCTCGGGTGCGGTGTCGCGATGGCGCGTCGCCTGCTCGAACGCTTCCGCGGCTTCCTCGCTATGGCCCAGCGGCGCTAGGGTATTGGCCAGGTTCAGCCATACCTGGAACTGGTCGCCGTCGAGCGCCAACGACCTGTTGAACATCGCGACCGCCTTTTCCCGCTGGCCAAGCGCGTTCAGGACAACGCCGTAGTTGCCCCAGTACAAAGCGCGCAGGGGCGAAATTGTAACGGCGGCGTTCATGATTTCGGCCGCGCGTTCGGCATCGCCGCCTTGGAACGTCTCAATCCCCAGCTCCGCGGCGGCGCGGCCCGGATGATCGTGCGTTTCGGCAAGCGCCCGAAACCGGGGATCGGCCTTCAGCCAGTCCGGTACGCGGCTTTCCATCTCGGGATCATGAATTTCTGGCATGCGAGTAGTTTAGATCAGGATTTCGACAAAGGCTAATGAGCCGCCTTTTCCATCGCTTCGGCGAACCGATGGAAAAGGTAGTGGCTGTCTTGCGGGCCTGGCGACGCTTCGGGGTGGTACTGGACGGCGAACACCGGCTTGTCCCGCATCCGGAACCCTTCGTTCGATCCATCGAACAGGCTGACATGGGTCACCTCGACATTGTCGGGCAGGGTTTCGGGCAAGACCGCGAACCCATGATTCTGACTGGTGATCTCGACCCGGCCGGTCGCCAGGTCCTTCACAGGATGATTGGCGCCTCGGTGGCCGCGATCCATCTTCGCCGTGCGCGCGCCGAGCGCTAGCGCCAGCAGCTGGTGCCCAAGGCAGATCCCGAAGATAGGAATACCCGTCTCGATCAGCGCCCGGATCACCGGCACGGCGTGAGCGCCGGTGGCGGCGGGATCGCCGGGCCCATTGGACAGGAACACGCCGTCGGGCTTGTGTTGCAGGATGTCCGAAGCGGTCGCACTGGCCGGCATCACGGTCACGTCGCAGCCGGTCGATGCCAGCAAACGCAGGATATTGTGCTTGGCCCCGTAATCGATGGCAACAACGCGGAAGCGTGGGTTGTCGAGCTGTCCATGCCCACCGGTCATGGACCAGCGCGTCTGGTCCCAGCGTGCCGTGGCAGGCCCGGTAACCTCCAGCGCCAGATCCATGCCGTCGAGTCCTGGCCACGCGCGTGCGGTTGCCAGCAGCGCGTCAAGGTCGAACCGGCCATCCGGCGCATGCGCGATCACGCCGTTGGGCGCGCCCAGATCGCGGATGCGGCGGGTCAGGCGGCGCGTGTCGATACCCGCGAGGCCGATCAGGTTATGGCCTTCCAGCCAGTGCACGAAGTGCGAGGTCGAGCGCCAGTTCGCGGGGTCGGTTACATCCGTTCCGATCACGAGCCCCCGCGCAAACGGGGCCGCTGATTCAATATCTTCCTGGTTGGCACCCGTGTTGCCGATATGGGGAAAGGTAAAGGTCACGATCTGCGCGGCGTAGGAAGGATCGGTCAGGATCTCCTGGTATCCCGTCATCGAGGTATTGAAGCAAACCTCGCCCACGGCGGCACCCGTCGCACCCACGCCCTTGCCCCAGAATACCTCGCCATCCGCCAGGACGAGCGCGCCCGTGGCACCCTCGGGCTGCTGATCATGACCTGACGTGTCGGCACGCGTTTCGCGCGAAAGGTCGGGCGACATGGGACTGTCCATTCGATTATCGTGAAGGCAATCTCATAAACCCTTTCACCCCGGGAATCCAGCCCAGGCGCTTAGTGCCGTCGCAACGGACGCGATGACATCCTGCCATTGCCCGCGCACGCTTTGCCTGAAGATGCGCATCGTCGGGTACCACCGTGTTGTCTCGCTCTGGTCCAGCCAGCGCCAATACGGCTGCACGGGGATCATCAGCCACACCGGCTTGCCGAGCGCCCCCGCCAGATGCGCGACGGAGGTATCCACGGCGATTACCAAGTCGAGCGCCAAGATGGCGGCGGCGGTTTCGGTAAAGTCGGACAGGCGCGAATTTAGGTCGTTCAATGCCGGATGGTTCATGACGTCCGCCGAAGCCGGACCTTTCTGCAGTGAGAAGAACTCGACGGGGGCGTTCCATAACGGACTCAGCAGCTCGAATGGAATCGAGCGCGCGAAATCGTTGAGGTTTTTTGGATTGCCCGCCCACACGATACCGACTTTCAATACGCCGTCATTCCGAAGAAGGCGGGAATCCAGATTAGTAAGTCTAGACTCCCGCTTTCGCGGGAGTGTCAGAAATATTTCCTGCCATTGTTCCGCTTTTACCGACGCCACCCGCAGATACGGCCCGTGCGCCGGGATGGTCTGAAGCCTGGTTCCGAAACGGTGCGGCAGGCCCATGACGCCTGTCCAGGCGGCAAAGGGCAGGTTGTCTTGAAGCGCCAGCGGCGTCTCGACCCGCGGCACGACACGGATGCCCGAGTGGTCGAAGCCTTCGGCGAACAGCGCCGCCAGTTCTGGCAGCGTCTCGAAGATGACCTCGTAGCCCCGGTCCGCCAGCAGCGGAACGTAGCGTGCGAACTGGATCACGTCGCCGAAGCCCTGCTCCGCGATCACCAGCAAGGGGCCATGCAGGTCTTCGGGTGGTTCGCCGTTCCAAACCGGCTGCCTGAACTGGCCACGCGGCTCCTTGAAGCCGCCCTGCCGGGCCCAGCGCCACTCGTATTCCCGCCAGCCCGCCTCGAAGTCACCAAGCCGCAGCGACAGCAACGCCTTCGAGCAATGAGCCGTGGCGTTGTCCGGCTCGGCAGCCAGCACCCGGTCGTAGACTGCCATCGCTTCGGCGGCGCGGCCGAGCCCGGACAGGGCGTTCGCCCGGTTCATGAGGTCGAACGCGTTGCCCGAGGCATTATCGACGTTTGCCAGCACAGCCTGGAATGAGCAATGCGCCTCGGCGTACCGCCCCAGCCGGTCGAGGGCAGCGCCCTGGTTCATGAGGGCGGGGGCAAAGCCCGGCTTCGCGCCCAGCGCCCTTTCGTAGGCGGGCAAGGCCTCAGCGAAACGGCATTGTTCCTGAAGCGCATTGCCTTGCTTGTTGAAGCTTTCGGCGGCTTTATCGACATTTCCGGAGGCGGCGTAAGCAAGGCCTAGGTTTTGGAAATATTCCGGGTCGCCGGGCTTCAGCACGATGGCCAGCGAGATCAGGCGAACCGCTTCGTCGAACCGGCCCTGGTGCGCCGCCAGAAGGCCCTTGAAATGCCATAGATCGGAATCGTTCGGGGCTTGCTCGATCAAGGCCTGGTAAGCGCGGCCCGCGTCCTCGAAACGCCCGGATTTGTGCAGTTCGACAGCCGCCTGGAAGGCCGGGTCGTTCAGAAGAGCTAGGCCAGCCATGAGTCCAGGGCTTGCCGAACCTCCGCGATCGTCGCGTCCCAGTCGTTCAGCCGTGGTTGCCGGAACAGGCGTACGGACGGGTACCAGGGTGAGTCCGGCCGGTCGAGCAGCCAGCGCCAGTCCGGCACTTTTGTGACCAGCACCCATGTCAGCACGTTCAGTGACGCCGCCAGATGCGCGGCGCCCGTGTCTACCGATATCACCAGGTCCAGGTTCTTCATGGCCGCCGCGGTATCGGCAAAATCATGCAGCTCGTGATCCAGCACGACGATGTTCTGGTGAGGGAACGGCCAGCGGGCGGCGGGTCCCTTCTGTAGCGAATAAAATGTGACATCGTCGCGGTCCAGAAGCGGATGCAGCCCCGGCGCGGGAATGGAACGCTGGAAGTTGCGGGCATGGGCCGGGTTGCCGCCCCACACCAGGCCGATCTTCAATCGGCTGCGGTCGTTTTCGAAACGCCTGGCCCAGTGCTCGGTGCGTTCATCGGATACCGTAATATAAGGAGTCTGGTTCGGCAGGTTGTCGAGCGTGATGCCCAGATGCGCGGGCAGGCTGACCATCCCGGTGAAGGCCTTGTAGTCGAGGTCGGCGTAGACATCCTCCATCGACGGGCGCGCTTCGACCAGCGTTACCCGGTCGTGGTGGAAGCCTTCCGAAAACAGCGTCATCAGTTCAGGTTTGACCTCCAGCAGCACATCGTAGCCGCGCTCCGCCAGCATCGGCACGAAGCGGGCGAACTGGATCGTGTCGCCGTATCCTTGTTCGCTCAACACCAGCAGTTTGCCGCCGAGTTCTTCCGGGCTTTCCCCCGCCCACATCGGCCGCGACAGGATCGCTCGCTTGTAGTCGTCGCCCTTCCAGCGCCACTCGAATTCACGCCAGCCTTCCTCGTACCGCCCCAGTAGCAACAGGGTCAGCGCAAGGTTGCCATGTGCCTGAACCGAGTCCGGCTTCAGCGCCAGCGCGTTACGGTAGAAGCGGATCGCATCGTCGAACTCGCCGGTGCCGCACAGAGAGTTCCCGTAGTTCAGATGCAGCGAGGGACTTTGGCGCAGAAACCCTTCCGGTCCGTTGCCGCCATGCCATTGCATCAAAGCTTCGGGCATGCCGGGCTCGGGCTTCATTGCCTGCATCAGCCATTCCTTGGCTTCGGCATGCCGCCCGACCCGGTTCAGGGTTGCGCCCAGATTATTGGCGATCTGGTCGTTGCGCGGATCGAACTGAAAGGCCTGCACATAGGCGTTGATCGCCTCATCGAAACGGGACTCGTCCGACAGGATATCGCCCATCCGCAGGAAACAGGCGGCCGCCTTGGGCTTGTCCTCCAGCCGCTGCCAGGTGATGCCCAGGTTCTTGTGGTAATCCGCCGCTTGGGGGCGTGCCTTGATGGCAGCCTCGATCAGGCGCACCGACTCCTGCAGGTTACCTGCCTGGCCCGCCAGGACGCCCATCAGGTGCGTTACGTCCGGATCGTCCGGAAACGCCCGGTGCAGGGTTTCATAGTGAGTCCAGGCTTCCGGCAGGCGTCCGGCGCTGTGCAGCTCCATGGCTTCGCGCAAGCGGTTGTGGTCGATCATCGCGGCCTCGATTGACAGGGCAGGAGCGCCCTGCGAACGTGATAACTCAAAGGGAGTTCGACAATGTTGCGCGACACGCTGAATGAAACGTTAAAAGAGTCGATGAAGGCCAAGGACGCGGCCACCGTCTCGACGCTGCGCATGGTTCTGGCCGCGATCAAGGACAAGGATATTGCCGCGCGCCCCTCGGGCAACGCCACCGGCATTTCGGATAGCGAGGTCCTGTCGCTGCTGCAGACAATGATCAAGCAGCGGCGTGAATCGATCACCCTTTACAAGCAGGGCGGGCGCGAGGACCTGATGGACAAGGAAGCCGGCGAGATCGCGACCATCGAACGCTTCCTGCCGCAGCAGATGGACGCCGCCGCCATGGCGGCGGCAGTCGATGCCGCCATTGCCGAGACGGGCGCGAGTTCCATCAAGGACATGGGCAAGGTAATGGCCATCCTGAAGACGAAGTACGCCGGGCAAGTGGACATGGCCGCGCTCGGACCCGAGGTGAAGGCGAGGCTGAGTGGGTGATGTGAGCGAATGCGTAATCTCTCCCATCGGTGAATCCCATCTCGAGGCTTCCGGGATGCGGTCGATAGCGTAGCGCGCGAGCGCTTGTACTTGTCGTGCTTTGAAGGCTTCCCGCTGGAAAATTCGAACCAGGTCGTGCGGAAGAACATTGCCGAAGGTCGTCCTCATTTCGTGGCAGTATGCGATGGCGCCGCTGTCGGATGGTGTGACATATCCCGCACCGAACGGGGTAATAGCGCGCATGTCGGAGTGCTGGGGATCGGATTGCTACCTCCCTTTCGCGGGCAGGGTCTTGGGCGCAAACTGATGCAAACAGCAATCGATGCCGCTTGGCAAGGTAACCGCTTCGACAGAATCGAACTAACGGTGAACAGTCACAACCTGAACGCCATCACCCTTTACGAGAAACTCGGTTTCGTACTTCAAGGCCGCAAACGAAATCACGTTCTGATCGATGGCCAATATATGGACCTGTTAGTCATGGGGTTGCTGCGAACGAGCAAAACCTGACCTGAAGCCGCTTCAATCCGCCGCTATGCAGACCGGCGCTTGCTACCTATAACCGCATCGTGAAGAACATCATGCGGCATAGCGGGATCGATGTTTCCCGGCTGACCGGTAACCGGTTAACGGGTGACCGCTTAACCGGCTGGCTGTGCCTTGTGGCCGTCTGGCTACAGGTTCTGCTGCCCGTTGCGCTGCATTCCACTGCCATGGCGGACATTCCGTCGCTGATCGTCTTCGCAGCCGACGAAGCGGACGATGATGGATGCGCGCTGGAGGACAGCGCGGGTCACCATCATGATGACGACGGCGATCACGACCACCCGTCGCATGCGCGTGGCGGATGCCTTGTCTGTCAGGCAATGCATTTCATGGCCGGGGGCTCCGCCGCGCCTTCGGTTGCCGTCGCGTTCGCGCCCCTTGTTCAAACGCTCTCCCCGGCCATCGCTTTCGTAAGCGGTCCGCACGGGGCTGTCCTTTCCCGTCACTTCCAGGCCCGGGCTCCTCCTGCCGTTTCGATCTGAGTTTTTCTTACTCTTTCCATCGAAATCAGGAGTTATTCATGACCATGTTCACACGTGGCCGCGCCTCTGCGCGGCTGCGAACCCCACGAGTGTGGCACCTCGGCCTGCTGGGCTGCGGGCTGTTGCTACCGGGCATCGCGCAGGCTCACGGCATCGCGGGCGACCGTATCTTCCCGGCGACCCTCGGTACGGACGATCCCGCTGCCGAAAGCGAGGCCTCGTTGCCAACCGTCTCGTGGGAACCGCTGCCTCGCAATCCCGACTGCACTATCCCGTCCGAAACCGATATCGGCACGGAACTGGATGTGGAAGTGGCACCCCACTTCGCCATCGGCGTGGCTTCGACGTATTCATCGATTACCGCCAAGGGCAACCCGGGTGGCTATGGGTTCCAGAACACGGAAGTCTCCGGTAAGTACGAATTCTATGACGATGCGGAGTCGGAAACGATCCTGTCCGCCGGTCTGGTCGCGGAGATCGGCGGTACGGGGTCGAAAAGCCTTGGGTCGGACACCGGCAGCACGATCACGCCGACTTTCTACTTCGGCAAGGGGCTGGGCGACCTGCCGGACAACATGGCGCTGTTGCGGCCGCTGGCGGTAACCGGCACAATCGGTTTCGCGGTACCGCAAAGCCGGTCGGACTCCGACGTGTTCCAGCCGGGCGTCGCCATCGAGTACAGCCTGCCTTACCTGAAAAGCGCGGTAAAGGACTACAACCTGCCGGACTTCGTCAATCACCTGATCCCCGTGGTCGAGGTGCCGCTGTCGTACGGCCTGAACGAGGGCGATCACGAACTGAGCGGCACGATCAATCCCGGCGTGATCTACCTGGCTG